>JACWAI010000062.1 GCA_014874415.1 Nitrososphaerales archaeon | reverse complement strand
CTGTTCCCTCCAATGGCGCCCCCCATGATGCCGGCGAGCGCGGCCGTTGTCGCGATTGAGCCTACTTCCGAGCCCATGTCCACCGCTACCAGCGAGGTCCTGGCGGAGACCGGGATCAGCCAGTAGGGCACCAGTGCGAGGTTGACCTCCTCCAGGGTCGAAGACTCCTGCAGGTGCCTGTGCAGGAGGCCCCTGTCCATCAGCCCGTGAATCTCCTTCATCACGTCGTCCTGACCGGCGATCTTGACTGGGAGCATCGTGTGTTTGTCGATGCTCTTCCAGCCCGCGTTCCCCAGGGATATGCTGCTTCCGCAGTATTCGCAGGTGATGAACATCTCTCCGAACTTCGGAGATATCGGGGCCCCGCAGCTTGGGCACTTCAGAGATCTGGCTCCGGTGGGTGCGACGACTCCCTGGGAGTCAGGCTTTGACTGCTGCTGTCCCGAAACGAGCCCGACCTTGGCTCCGCACTTGAAACAGAAGGTGGCGTCGTCTGGTAGCTGGGCGCCGCACTTTGGACAGAGCATCACCATTCACCTAAAGCTTGGTCCCGCAGCTGTTGCAGAACTTCGCCCCTGCTGAAATCGGGCTGCCGCAGTTGGGACAGAACTTGCTTGCGCCGGCTGGCGCAGGAGCCCCCTGAGGAGCGGGGAAGTTGAAACCGCAATTCGGGCAGAATTTCGCCGAAACAGGCACGATGCTCGCGCAGTTGGGGCAGCTCCTGGACTGCACGCTCTGGCCCATTCCCTGCGCCATCTGGCCCCCTATCACTCCACCGACGCCGATGCCGGCCCCGAGCCCTGCAAAAGTCCCCGCCCCTCCGCTGGGGTTCTTGGCAGCGTCATCGATGGCCTTTCCGGTCTGGTATTGCATGTAGCTTACTCCGAGGACCTGCATCTCGGACCTCGTATCGATGGCCTTCTGCACCTCGTCCGGCAGGCTGATGGTCAGCCCCGAAATCTTGTTGATCTCTACCCCATACTGTCCAAGGTGGTCTGGGCCCTGCGCCAGGACCTCTTGCTCGATGTTGGTCAGGTTCGCCGCCAGGTCGGTAATCTTCAACCCCTGCTGCTTCATCTTCCCAAGGGAGTTGTATACCAGAATGACAATCTGCTCCTTCACCCTCCCTTCCACGTCGTCTGAGGTGTCTGCGCCGAACGTCCCCACGAACTGGTTGATGAAGAGCTCAGGGGAAGAGATCTTCCACCTGTACTCCCCGAAGACCCTCAGGTTGACTATCCCGAAGGTCGGGTCTGTGAACTGGTAAGGCTGGGTGCTCCCGAACTTCCCGTCCAGGTACCTCTTGGGGAGGTAGTATACCTCCGCCCACTGGGTCACCCCCGTGAAGAACTTCAGCAGCTTCCCCACGACCGGCGCGTTGAAGTCTGTCAGGGCATACCTGTTGGGCTGGTCGAAGTACGTCAGCGCCTTCCCGTCCCGGTAGAACACCGCGATTTCGTCCTCCCTCACCACTATGTTGTCGTTGAGCCTGATCTGCCGCGGTGCCTTCCAAAGTACGTTGTACACGCCGGGGGAAGGCTGCTTGTCCTTGTCGTCCCAGGCGAACGTGGTGGAGCCGAACGCGCTCCCGCCAATCGCTGGAACCGCACCGCCGCCCTTCTTTCCGAACACCATCGCCATCACTGCCCGAGGGCTATGCCCTCGATCGCTTCAATCCTCTGCGACCACTTCTGCTTGATGTCGGCCACGTTCCGGACAAACCCGCCAAGTGTGACCTGGATGGAGTTCGGAGAAGTGGAGTCGTAGGTCATGCCCCCAGTCGCTTGGTCAAGCTGGAACACCGCGCTCACGAAAGAGTAATCATAATCGTACAGCTTGTTCAGCTTGTCGTCGTTTATCTGGATCGGCGCGACCCAACCCGCGTATCCCTGGGCAGCGTGTCTGACCTCCCCGCTCAGCGTCTGGACCTGGGCGATGAGGGATCCCACGTTCGTGAGGTTGTTGAGGTCGTTGTTCGCGGCCACCTGCTTCCTGATCTGCTGCAGGTTGTCTTTCACGTGGTCAAGCTTGTCTGCCATCTGGTTCCTCAAGAGCGAGTCAGAGGCCCTGAGGTCCTCCTTCGTTCTGTACCCCCTGAGCCCCGGGATGAGTAACTCCAGCTTCTTAGCTATCCCCCTGTTGTCACCCACCTGCTGCCGGATGTCTGGATTGCCCTGGGACAAGGAAATACGAATTCGACCTTTCCTCCATCTAAATAAATATGGCGAACGTTTCCACGGGTTGGGAACGGTCTCGCTTCATTGGACCTCGACAAGCTCAGGATAGGATGCAGCGGGTGGTCTTACAAGGACTGGCAGGGCATTTTCTACCCGAAGGGGCTCGCGGCGAAGGACTACCTGAGCTACTACGCCAAGGTCTTCAACTGCGTCGAGATAGACTCCAGCTTCTATCGCATCCCGAACCAGTTCATGGTCAACCAGTGGAAGAACAACACCCCCGACGGGTTCCTCTTCTCGCCCAAGCTCCCGAAGAAGATAACCCACGAAAAGAAGCTGAAGGATTCCGAGTCCACCCTGGTCTATTTCTACAGCGTCCTGAGCAAGTTGAAGGACAAGTTGGGCCCCATCGCCATCCAGCTCCCTCCATCTATCAAGCTGAGCACTCATCAGGAGACGATGAAGGAGTTCATCTCTCAGCTCAGCCCCGAGTTCAAGCACGCCATAGAGTTCCGCCACAAGTCCTGGTTCACGCCCGAGACCTACGCCCTCCTGAAGAAGAACAACGTAGCAATGATCTGGTCCCTGAACCAGTACGTGGAGACCCCTCCCGAGGTCACGGCGGACTTCATCTATCTCAGGATGGTCGGAGACAGGGAGATAACCGAGTTCACAGGCATCCAGAAGGACCGGTCCCCGGACATGATGCGCTGGGCGACGGCCGTGAAGGATAACACGAGCAAGTTCGAGTCAGGCTACGTCTTCTTCAACAACCACTTCGCAGGCTTCAGCCCAGAGTCGTCGAACGAGTTCCGCAGGCTCCTGGGGCTCATGGAGCTCGACTGGAAGGCGCAGGGGACAGAGCAGCAGACACTGTTCGGGTCGTAGCTGACAGATGCAGAGAAAAGTGCGGGCGATCCTCCACGTGGACCTGGACGCCTTCTACGTTTCCGCAGAGGTGAGGGAGCAGCCAGAGCTCAAGGGCCTGCCCGTGGTGGTCGGGGCGGACCCCGAAGGGGGGAAGGGCCGGGGGGTCGTCATAGCCTGCTCCTACGAGGCCAGGAAGTTCGGCCTAAGGTCGGGGATGCCAATTTCGATTGCGTTCAGGCTGTGCCCCCAGGCCAGGTACATCCCTCCCAGCTGGGGGCTGTACGAGCGCGTCTCCGAAGAGGTCATGGCCACAATGAAGGGGTTCGCAGACAAGTTCGAGCAGGGGAGCATAGACGAGGCCTTCCTCGACGTGACGAGCAGGGGCGCGGACGCAGAATCAGCCAAGAAGGTCGCCATCGAAGTCAAGAACGCGGTCCGGGAGAGACACCGCCTTACGTGTTCGGTGGGGGTCGGCCCCAACAAATCTTCAGCAAAGATCGCCTCGGACCGGAACAAGCCCGACGGACTCACGGTGGTCCCCTTCGACGGCGTCCCCGTGTTCCTTGCCCCCCTCCCCGTCGGAGTGGTCCCGGGCATCGGGAAGAAGACAGGTGAATTCCTCGGCGAGAAGGGGATTGCCACCATCGGGCAACTCCAGGAACTCGACGGCAAGCAGCTCCTGAACTGGTTCGGCAAGAACGGGGTCTGGCTCTGGGGGGTGATCCACGGCGAAGAGAGCGTCGAGGTCAGGCAGCAGGAGATACCGAAGTCCCTGAGCGTGGAGAGGACGTTCAAGGAGGACGTGAACGACTTCCGCGAGGTCAGGAAGGAGGCGGCCGATGGCGCCTCTGAATTGATGAGGAGGGTGAAATCTGCGGGGTATTCTTACAAGGTGGCAGGAATCAAGATCAGGTTCAAGGGGTTCGAGACCCACACCAGAGAGAAGACCCTCGTCAGTCACACGGACAGCGAGGGCCCACTTTTCGAGGCCGTGGAAAAGCTCCTCGACGAGTTCGAATCGAAGGGGGAGCCTGTCAGGCTGGTCGGGGTCCGGGTCTCGGACATCCAGCGGTCTGCATCGGGGCCCTCCAGGCTAGACGACTGGACCGCCTGAACGCGAAATCGCCTCCGCGAGTGGCTAGAATACCGTTATCCGATGGTTCCTTTGGGGGTATTAACGCGGAAAATGGGGGCTGACTCGCGGGCATTCCTCAAGGGCCGAAGCTACCTCAGCTATCTCGGGATGAACCTCGCTTCGCGGAGCGCCAGCGCTGTCGCCAACGTCACGGTCATCTGGTTGGTGTTCGAGGCCACGAACTCCCCCATCGCCGTGGCAATCGTCGGGATTGCAGAGTCGCTGGCTTCGATCGTCATAACACTCCCCGCAGGTGTGTGGGTGGACCGCTATAACCGCCGGGCGCTGCTCTTGATATCGAACTCAGTCAGGGCGGCGAGCCTCGGGCTCCTCGCACTGGTCACCGCCGTCTACGGATTCCAGTTCGTCGCTGTCGTTGCGGCGGCAGTCGCCTGGAACGCTGCCACCGAGCTCTACAGGTCCACCGACTACTCGATTCTCCCCGAGCTAGTGAAGCCGGAGGAAGTGGCCGATGCGAATGGAGTGACACGAGCAGGAAATGGCATCGTGGGGTCAGCCTCGACCGCCCTTGGGGGCGCGTTGGCGGTCGTAGGCGCCGCCCTCGCCTTCGGATACGGATTCACCGCTTATTCGATTGCGGCCGCCTTTTCTTTGGTCCTTCTGGGCAGATCTCTCCCCTCGACGAAACCAGGTGACGGGGCTGTGGCGAAGAGGCGCATGACAAGTGAAATCAAAGTAGGATTCCGATGGCTTCTCACACAGCGGGGCCTCCTTCAACTCTCGATTTCTGCACTCGTGTTCAATTTCCTCTTCGGCATGGCCAACACCTTCATGGTCATTTACGTGGGCGCCGCACTCGATGGAGGCGGGGTCCTATTCGGGATTGTGCTCGCTGCATATGTCGTCGGTAACGCGGCAGGCTCCCTCCTGGTGGGGAGGACCAGGGCCCTAGCTCATGCCGGAAAGGTCTGGATACTGATGTACGGCATCGGAGTCGGCCTGCTCACGCTCTTTCTCGGTCTCTTCCCGCTGACTCTGGTGGCGGTGACCGCCAGCCTTGCGATAGGCCTCGGCATCGGCTTCGCCGGAAACGTGTGGCTCTCTTCAGCCCAAGGCCTTGTTCCGCCTGAAATGCGGGGTCGTTATTTCGCAGTTGACGGTCTGCTCAGCTTCATAGGCGGACCCCCAGCCATCGCCGCCGGTGGGATCCTGATTACGATCATCGGTGTGGCCCGGGTATACCAGCTAGTCGGGGTCCTCATGATAATCTCCGCGTTGGGCTTCGCTGCGATGAAGAGCCTGTGGGCGCTGGACGGCCGCCTGAGAAAGTGATCCTTCTCCTTACCCGATCAGACCAGGGATTCGCATCCGCCGGTCTTTGCGGCACACGCTAAAGTAACCCCCGGCTGCCCTGAACTCATGAGACCCGCCTTCGGTGTCCTGGCAGAGGCTTGCGCTCTGGCGTGCTTTCTCTTCCTGTCCACGGTTGTCCCCCGGGGCGTCCCCTTCGGCATCTATGTCGTAGCCGCGGAGCTCGTCGCGACATACTTGATCCACTGCCCCGCCCACTATCTCGTCGGATTCGCCGTCGGGTTGAGGTTCAGGAAATTGAGCCTGGGCAAGACTACCCTCGCGAAGGTAATCCCGGCACGGTTCTCTACCATCGCCAACTTAATCCCAATCCTGACCCTCTCCACTGACAAAGGCTCCCGCGCAGGCGTCTCGAAAGGAAGGCTCGCCGCCATGTACGCGTCGGGGACAATCGCCTCAGCGTCATCAGCCGTCGTCATCGCAGCCGTGGCGACCCAGTCAGAACCTCTTGCCTACTCCGCCCTGGCGTGGGCCGTGGCCCTCTTCTACTTGATGTTCGACATCGTGTTCTCGCCGAAGAGCGGGGACCTCAGTAGGGCACGGGCCGTCTTGGCTTCCAATAAGGGGACAAGTATGGCCAGCTAGGCGCCGCGCCTCTCTTTGCCGAACCTGGCTGGGCTTAGGAACGATATGTCGTGGGCCGTCTTCCCTTCGGTCGCCAGGTCGGCGGCCACCTCCCCCAGGACGCTCGCGAACTTGAACCCATGCCCAGAGCACGCGCTCATCACCACCACTCTCGGGTCGGCCGGATGCAGCCCGACGGCGAAGTTCGTGTCCGGCGTGTTCGAGTAGATGCACGTCGTCGACGCCAAAGGGGTTCCGTCGAGCCGCTTGAGGCGCCTGGAAACGAAGTCTCTCACGGGCCTGATGTCTTCGTCGGTGACGTCTCTCTTGACCCTGTCAGGCTCGCTCACCAAACCGCCATGAGACCTTGCCACCTTCACTCCGTGGCCGACATCAGGAATCCCGTAATAGAAGACCCCCTTGTCCTCCTCCATGATGAAGACGGGCATCTTCGGAGGCGCGAAGTCCTCGCCCGCCGACGCGAACCAGAATGGCACCTGCCTTTCGCATTGAAGAGGCACGAGGCCGCGAAGGAGACGGCCGTTCCAAGCCCCGGCGCAGAGCACTAATTTGGGGGCCGTCTGAACTCCAGATGACGTCTCGACCTCTATCCCTTCGGTCTCGCTCTTCCAGTCGCGCACCTCCTCGGAGAACCTGAATTCGCACCCCGCTTCGCTCCCAAGCCCGACGAAGGCCCTCACCGACTCCTCCGCGAACAGGATCCCCGCATCCTTCTCATAGACCCCCGTGTACTCTCCCGTGAGCGTGAAGATGCCGAACCTCCCCTCCACCTCCGAAGACGAGAGCACCTCGTGGGGAAGGCCGTAAGCCCGGGCGCTCTTCAGGACCCCAGAGACAAGCTCCCCTCCCTCTCTTCCGATCATCAGCCCCCCGGTGACCTGCAGGAGCTTCTTTCCTGACTTCGATTCGACGTCCCTCCACCCATCGTAGGCTCTCCTCAGCAGCGGGACGTACCTCTGGTCTTCGTAGTAAGCCAGCCTGATTATCCTGGTCCTTCCATGGGACGAACCTGATTTGTTGTTCACTCCGAACCTCTCGACGTTGAGGACCCGGAGCCCCCTCTTCGCGAGGTTGTAGCTGGCGGCCGCCCCCATTACCCCACAGCCAACAACGATGGCATCCCATCGCCTTCGGCTTGATCCTCCGACAGGCGGCCTGACGGTCTGGCTAAGGCTCAATTCTCTTTCGGGCCAACCTGAACCTTCCCTCCAGCCATGGCATCGCCTCCGTGATAAATGACGGCCCATGATGGGCGAGGAAGTCGAGCGGGCCGGGAGTCACGAAGAAGTTTCCCATCCTAACCGCCCGCAGCCCCTCCCAACCTCTCCGGCTGACCAGGTCTCGCATGTCATTCTCTTCGAAGCTTCTGAACATCTTCGGCTCGTAGATTATCACGTCAGGATCGGAGGCCGCAACTTCGTCTGGATCTGGCTTGAGCCATTCCGACTTCCCGTCTTCGTAGATGTGGGAGCTCCCCAGCATTTTGAAAGCGTCGGTGATATAGCTGTAGGATCCGAATGTCACTGGGCCGCCAAGGTCGATTTCAACATATCCCCTAAGGTTCTTCCCAGTTTCGAAGTCCCCTAGCCTCTTGATTAACGCCCTTTCCATCTCCCTTCCCTTCTCGGGCGCCCCTACGACCATCCCGACTTTCGCCGCGAGGTCCGCAATCCCTGCGACAGACACCGGCAGCTCGAGGGGGTAGACAGTGTACTTCTTCGAGAGTCTGACTGCGAACTCTCGCTGGTATCCCGTGACCGTCAGAATCAGGTCCGGATTCAGCGCGTCCAACACCTCCTCCCTCACGGTGTTGTAGCTCCCCAGGTGTCGCTTGGCCTTAGCCTCAGCTGGCCGAGCGCAGAAGGCGCTCACTCCGACGACGCTGTCCCCGATTCCTACTTGGAACAGCGTTTCAGTGACGGCAGGGCTGAAGCTGATTATCCGCTTCGGCGCGTCGGGGACTGAAACCTCAGACCCGAGGACCTCGTTGAACATCCTGCCCAATGCACGGCAGGCAAGAACCCCTTCGCGATATGCGTTTGGGATTCTTGGATTCCGGAATCTAACTATCGTTAAATAGCAAGACTCGGAAAGCGGTCGCCATTGGACACCAGAAGGCTCACCACGGCGACCCTGCTCGGAGTAGTCATCGCCGTGGTGAAAGGTCCTTTCACCTTCCCCATCACGGATTACCTGATCATCATCGAAGTGCCAATCCTCGCCATCAGCTTCCTCCTGCTTGGGAAGGGCGGTGCCACTTACACTGGGCTGGTCAACGGCGTGTTGCAGTCCGCGATTAAGGTAAGTTTCTTCCCCTACGACCTGATATTCGCTGTCTCCTACGGGGCGCTCATAGACGGCTTCGGCACCCTCCTCAAGGTCGGAGCCGCGGAGAAGACCAACACCAGGCGTCTTGCCGTGGCGCTCGGGCTCGCGAGCACAGTTCTCGGGGTCGCCGCCGCGTACGTCTTCATCTCCCTGAACCTGAGTCCCGGTATCAACATCTCCGGTTACTCGACAGCGGGGCTGCTGGAGGTCGTCTACACCCCGATTGTGATATGGGGAATAGCGAGCGGAGTCCTAGGTGGACTCATTTCCGCCAGGCTCTGGGAGCGGAACCTGAAGTCCAGGTTCAAGTCATTTCAGGCCCCGGTGGTCTGACCCTCTTCAATCTCCCCGATTTCCCTTCGCAATTTCTTTGTGAACCAGATCAGAAGCGCGTAGAGGACCACTCCAAGGACGATGAACGCCGAACCCGCTATGTAGCTGGCCACTTCTCCTGTGACGACTCCGCCGATCAGCACGAAGGCGCCAATTCCCATGATCAGAATCGCCGCCAGCTTCGAAACCGGACTAACCCTTACGGACACGTCCTTCTGCCCGTTGAGATCATCGGTAAAATCATTGCGCCTCGGAACGGTTAACAGCGTGCTCCACGGGGACGATAAGGAATGGGCATGGACACCAGCGGGATTGCTTGCTGCTTCAACGAAGAATCCAATAAGATGTTGGAGGACTATCGCAAGGACGGGCTCGCCGACACTTCGCTCGCCACCGCCGACGCCGTCGCAAGCAAGGACTTCTCGGGATCCTCGATTCTGGAAGTCGGATGCGGCTTCGGGGGTCTGACCCTGGAACTGCTGCGCAGGGGAGCCTCGAAGGCCGTCGGCATCGACCTCTCTCCAAGGATGGTCGAGCTTGCACGCAAGATGGCGGCGGACGCCGCTCTCTCTGAAAGAGCCGAATTCGAGCTGGGAGACGGGGCCGCAGCAGACCTCCCAAAGTCTGATGTCGTCATCCTGGATGGGGTCCTATGTTGATACCCCGACTTGGACGCCCTGCTCGTGAATTCGAGCTCAGCCGCAGCCCGAAAGTATGTCATCTCCATCCCCGATGACAGGCGATTAGCAACGCGGCTGCTCAGGGTAGTCCCGCCTCTTCAGTGGCTCAGATTGAGAGGGACCGGATTCAAGTTCTTCATCCACCCAACGGAGCGAATCAAAGGAAGGCTGAAGGCGAATGGGTTCATCCTCCTTTCAAGGTCGCCCCAGGGTTGGGTATGGTCGGTCCTAGTCTTCGGGGTTCCCGGTATTGGGAAAGCAAACGAGCCTTAATGGCGTTTGCCTCCACCCTTCTCCTCTTCTTTGAGGAGCCTGTAAAGTCTATACTTGTCATTCTCTCCGGGGGAGAGGGCGTACCCGCAGATGCGGCAGGTGACCCCCTGGCCTGTCTCCCGGAGCTCCAGGCGCCCGCACTTCGGGCACTTCATCTGGTCTCCCTGGGCTTTCACGTCGGGCTACCCTCCCGACTAGGTTCAAAAGCGTTGAAACTCGCAACTAGTCACGTCGACGGTCGCAGTGGAATCTTGAACTAACCGACCCTTACCAGGGAGTCAATCCTGAATGGACTAGGCAGTGGGGAGTACCTTCCGTAGATGCTCGCGGGAATGGAAATGTCCGCCAGATAGACGTCCCCTGAGAGCTTCCGTCCGGTGGGATTAAGGAATCCGGTCTTGAGGAAGCCGAACGTCACTGTCGCCTTCGCAGCTATGCACGGCTGGCCGGGCTCTCCCTTGGTTGCATCGAGCCCGGACGGTATGTCAACGGCGAGTATGGGAATCCCTGAATCATTCGCACGGCGTATCAGCCCTGCCAGCGGGCCTCTCGGATTCCCCTTCGAACCGTAGCCCAGGAGGGCGTCCACCAGGAGAGCCGCGCCCCGAAGGTCCCACTCGGGTCCCCTTACGGGTATCTTCATTCTCTCAACTGACGCGAGCTGCCTCCCCGGGACTTCGCGAAGCTCTGACCGGTCACCCCCAAGGACGACACTTACCTTCGCGCCCCAGTTCGACAGGTGCCTCGCCGCGACCAGCCCGTCGCCTCCGTTGTTCCCCTTTCCGACTAGGCAGCATACGAGCTTCCCTTCGGTGCTCCCCCCGAGCATCTCCCTTGCCAGCCTGGCAACAGCCAGCCCGGCGTTTTCCATCAACGACAGCACGTCCAACCCGAAATCCTCGATTGTCTGCCTGTCCACGTCCGCCATCTCTTCGGCCGTAAGATACGCCAGCCCTTCCTGTGACTTCAAACCAAGGTCGCATCGCCTCGGTCCCTATTTCAGCCTAGGCCGTTCCCGTTTGCCACAGTCAACAAATTTTCTTCAAACTGGCATCAGGATTAGAGCCCCCGGTATATTGCAACTCCGAAGGAGGATGGCCCTAGCATGAGCTTTTCAGCCAAATGGGAAAAGAAGGACCAGGGTCCCGGCCTGGTCGACAGGCTCAGGGGGACGGTCCGAACGCCGACCCCGTTAAAGTCTCAGATCGACCAGGCGAACAGGCAGATCAGGCTCCTGATCGCACAACTCGACAGCACTGTGGTCAGGATCAAGCAGCGCGACTCCACCATCTTCAAGAACGTCGTTTCCTCCCTCGCCAAGCACGACATGCAGCACGCGGCGGTCTACGCCAACGAGCTTTCCGAGGTCAGGAAGATGGGCAAAATGGTTACCCAGGCGCAGCTCGCGATGGAACAGATTTCGCTTAGGCTCGGGACGATAAACGACCTGGGCGAAATCGCCAGCACGCTGGCCCCGGCCGTGTCCGTCATCAAGAACATGAAGGAGGGTCTGAGGATGGCGCTCCCCGAAGCAGACAAGGAGATAGGCGAGATTTCGGGCCTTCTGAGCAGCGTGCTCGTCGACGCAAGCACAACAGGAGGGTTCTCCCTCAACTTCGACGCGGCCAACGAGGACGCCCAGAAGGTCCTCGATGAGGCGTCGGCTGTCGCGGAGCAGAGGATGAAGGAGAGCTTCCCGGAGATACCGGCGGGGGTCATCGCGTCGGAAGACGAAGGCCTCACAGCCTAGCCAGCGCTGTTCAGAGAGTGAGCGAACCTTCATGGTTGTGGCAGAGCCACAACCATCATCCCTCATTCAATCAGGTTGAACGGATAGAGAATACAGTTGGCTTAATATCAAGACAGCCGAAACCGGTTCAGAATTGAAGATTGGGCGTTCCGTCCCGTCAGAGCCACTCCCGCCCCAGCCTCGAAGATCCCATCGTGCTGCAGGGCTGATCATAGGGGCACTCATCCTCCTGGCCGCTTTCCTTGTGGCCGCGCCCTATGTCTCGTCGGCGCTGAACCAGGGGTACTCCTTCCTTTCAGGGTCTACTGCCACCGGACCAAGCACCCTGACGACCACGGGCAGTGCACTGTCGACTGCCACCTCGGGGCCCCAGTGTTCGAGCGCGGTGTCTGTCAGGAGCCTCGCCAACCCGGATATAACCAACGGATCCGCCGACGTTGCCTACCCCTCCGATTACTGCACCCTCGCTTCCTACGCGCTGGGGCTTATCAACCAGGACAGGGCCGCGAACGGCACAGGACCTGTGACCCTCGACTACAACCAGGCCGCCCAGCAGCACGCCGATTCCATGCTCTACTTCGGATACTTCAGCCACTTCGACACGCAGGGGTACAAGCCATACATGCGGTACTCCCTCCTCGGCGGGACAGGGGCTGACTTCGAAAACGTCGCCTACTACTATTACTCCTTCCCGAACTTTGTCACCACCAACCATGTCATGGCTGCGATCCAGACTCTAGAGCACTCGATGGTGTACAACGACAGCACCTGCTGCAACAACGGCCACCGGTACAACATCCTCGACCCTCTCCACAACAAGGTCGCCATAGGGGTGGCCTACAACAGCACCACTGTCTACTTCGACGAGGAGTTCGAGAACTACTATATCAGCCTGAACTACACCGTCACGGCCCCGACCGCTTCGAACCCCGACTACGTCAACATGACCGGCGTACCACTACAGCATGTCGCTGCGCCCAACTCCATCTACGTCGCATTCGACAGCACCCCGGCCGCGACGACCCCGGCCCAGCTAAGCGCTGGCCCACACGAGTACGGTCCAGGGACCCTGATAGGGGGCGTCCTCCCGAGGAGCGGTTTCTTCGGCGACTGCGGGCAGTTCAGCTCGGGGACCACGGTGTGCGCTGACAAGTGGACGTTCAGCGCAAACACCGCCGATTTCGCCTTCACCCTGCAACCATTCGTCAAGCAATACGGCCCCGGGGTCTACACCATCTATCTGATCACGGGCTCGAGCACAGAGTCGGCGATTACGTCAATCTCAGTGTTCATCATCTAGAGACGCCAACTCCGAGCGTATGGAGCGGGCGGTCTCCTCCATCTCCTGGGGAGTGAACAGCTTCCTGTCGGTGTACCTCCCCTTGTCCTCCATCTTGACAGGTATGACATGCACGTGGACGTGGGCGACCACTTGGTTGGCGGCCTCGCCGTTGTTCTGGACGAACCTGAACCCGTCAGCCCCCACCGCGGCTACTACAGCCTTGGATACCTTGAACGCGACCTGGAAGAGCTCGGAGATGTCCTGCTCCTTCATGTCCCAGATGGTCTCTCCATGCTCCTTTGGGCAGACCAAGGTGTGCCCCCTCGAGAAGGGATAGATGTCAAGGAAACAGATGTATTTGTCATCCTCGTATACTATGTTTGAGGGGGATCTCCGGGAGGCGATCTGGCAGAACACGCATTTGTCCGGCCCGACCATCGGCCTGCTGAACGCCAGCCGCTTCAAGGTCCTCTTCTCTGGCGCGGGGGCGGACAAACCGACTGAACCCTCGCCCTCTGCCCTATCTTAATACTCGCGTCCCCTCGGCGTCAGGGGTTGATCTGCGACCGCTGCCACGCAGGGCAGATGCAGCCATACGAACGGAAGGTCGGACCTGACGGGAAGGCGACCATCAGAGGGACGAGGTGCTCCGTATGCGGCTTCGTGCATCTGGAAGACGACGACGAAATCTGGTCAGCCGTAGGGCTCTAAGGAGGGCTGATTTTTCCTTTCAGTGCGAGCCTCTGGTAGACGGCGATGAAATCCATGGCGAACCTGTCCGCCTGCTTCTCCGTACCTCGGTGCCTCCCGCTCACCGACCTCAGGTGATGGTAGAACTCGTGTATCATCACGAACGGGTCATACATGAACTCGCGATTGGCGGCGAGGATCTCTTTCCTCCTCTGCGAGTACACCGCTGCAACCCCCTTTGTCTTCCCTTCCAAGACGCCTACTCCGAGCTTCGGCTTCGTGACCCGATACCATCGCGAAAGCACGTCTATCGCGTCCTCGGTCTTTGAATCCAGGATGAGCGCCACCACGGACGCTTTCATCTCGTCTTCGGTAGCCAAGTACTAGAGCGCCACCATCCCCCGCACACTTAAGCAGTCCAGACTGATGAACGGCTTTGAGTTCTTGGTCAGCAATCGTTGATTCCCCTGTTCAACTGCGCCCCAGGGCGTTACTCCGTCCATGAACAGGCGCAGGCACATAAGGCTCGACGGCCCGAAGGGAATCAGGTTCAAGGGACCATCATCCCTCTTCTCCGTGGGTTAGACGCCCACGCGCCGCCTTAACCACTTCGCAGATTCGGGACAGCGCAGGCGCTTCCTGCGTCCTTAAAGCACAAAGCTAGGTCAGGCGCGCTGGAATGCCGGCACCGAATGCCATCCTTTCGTGGAGCGGAGGAAAGGACAGTTCCCTGTCCCTATACGAGTTATCGAAGTCAGGGGAGTTTGAGATAGTGGCCCTTCTGACGACGCTGACAAAGGACTTCGACAGGATAAGCATGCACGGGGTAAGAAGGGACCTACTGAAGATGCAGGCGGAGAGCCTAGACCTCCCGGTCGAGGAGGTCTGGATTCGAAAGGACGCCCCGAACACCGAATACGAGGCGCAGATGTCGAGAGCCCTTTCCGAGCACTATTCCAAGGGCGTGCGCCATGTCGTATTCGGGGACCTATTCCTGGAAGACATCAGGAAGTACAGGGAGGAACGGCTCTCTTCGGTCTCAATGACCGGTGTTTTCCCACTCTGGAAGAAGGACACCGCGGAACTTGCTGCATTTTTCATCAAGAGTGGTTTCAAAGCCAAGATTTGCACGGTCGACCCCAGGCTCCTCGACCCGAGCTTCTGTGGCCGGGAATTCGACGAGAAGTTCCTTTCAGACCTTCCCTCCCGAGTGGATCCATGCGGTGAGAACGGTGAGTTCCACACCTTCGTATACGCTGGCCCAATCTTCGACAGGGAGATAGAAGTCACGATGGGAGAAGTAGTGGATAGGGACGGTTTCTGCTTCGCCGACATCATGCCGAAATGATCACGGCAGAGCGCATGTCGGGGCGTAGTTCGAGTTCTCGGGGCAATAGACCCAGCCTATCGTGGTGTCGTTGAACATCGATATGTCGTCTGCCCCCAGCTGTGCAACCTGCCAGGAAGCTGTCTTATTGTAGGTCAGCAGGAACCAGTAGTCGCTCTGGGTGTCAGACACCCCTCCCAACCCAGTCACATAGTGCTCCCCATATTGCGGATACCAGGTCGCCTGCACGCGGCCGTCAAGAAGGACCAATGTGACCACGTACCCGTTCCATCCAGGCTGTATCGACGTGTCATTGTACCATCTGCGTGTCCCGTTGCCGAAGTCCAAAAGCATGTTCACCTCGTAGACGATCGCCCTGCGCCCTGACGCGCTATCGAGCGCCTGGTAGTCCTTCCAAAGCGTAGCCAGAGCTATGCTCGCGTCCCCGTAGGCTGGGGTGGACGTGTTCAGGTCTGCCACCGCCGAAGTAAGGAGGGAAAGAGTCTCGTTGTAGTCCTGAAGGCTGGCGTTAAAGGAGTTTGACAGCGACCTGTAGCTGTTCAGCGCAGAGTCTAGGTCTCCGATGTAATTCTCATTGTTTGTAACCTCCTGCTGGTACTTGGTGTAGTAGAGCAGTGCGACGCTCGAAGTCACCAGGAGGACAGCCACGAAGACAACCGCGATGCCGTAGAGCGTCCTGTTCGATGCCGATCTACACCACCTTCCTGAACCTCGACACCATCAGGATGGCAACAGGCGCGAAGAGCATCCCGAGCGCGAAGTCCCCCAGCTCATGCGGAATCATGAATGGGACGCCCATGGCTTCATAGCCCAGATACGCCGCAAGAGACTTCGCCCCGCCCAGCAATCCGACGGCCGCGTTGGTCTCCAGATCCCATAGAAAGGCGCATATCGTCAGCGTCGCACCGATGAAAATCGCTGTGGGCGAAACCGCCTTCCTCTCAGCCCCCCAGACCTTCGAGGCTGCCCACCCCGCGAAGGCGAAGAGGAGCTCCCCGCCGATAAGAAATGGGGCTAATTCCCCTGCCTGCCCCCACGGGCTGACCACGCTCCAGACTGTCTCGGAGAGGACCGCCACCGCGGCCCCTGGCTTAAACCCGAACGCGTAGGCCACGATGAAGACAAAGGTGTCCATGAGCTTGAAATTCGCGATACCCGCCAGTGCGAAGTCCGACCCGATTATCATCGAAGTGAATACAGCAACGATTGCAACGGCGTAGGACGTCCTCAACCTGGATGGTTTATCCAGCGACCCATTTAAGCACTCGCGTCAATTGTCCACGCATCCCGTTCACCAAGAAGCATGCGGAAGGAACGGATTATAGAGACCCGCCCGAGGAGCAGAATCGGTTGACCACCGTCTCCGCGTGGCTGAGCAACCTCGAAAAGCACGAGCCTGGCCCGTCCCCAGGCTACAGCAGGGCCCATGCCCTATTGGCCTTCATGATCATCGGGAACGCAGGCACCATCGGAAGGCAGGCTCTAGCCAGGAGCTCAGGCCTCGGTGAAGGCTCGATCCGGACCGTCCTCAAGAAGTTCCGCCAGATGAGGTACGTCGTTGCTGACACGACAGGGTGCCACCTTACCGACTCGGGGAGGGAACTCTACCAGGCCATCTCCAGGAAGATCACAAGCGTGCTCCCGCTGCAGGCTTCGACCTTGGTAGTGGGGCCCTCTCAGGTCGCTGTCCTCGTCCGCGACGGGGCCAGATCCGTTCTTAGCGGGATCGAACAAAGAGACTCGGCGGTCCGCTCGGGTGCGACTGGTGCCACCACCTACGTAATCAGGTCGGGGAAGTTCGCGATTCCAGGCGGCTCTGAAGACTGTGAGAGGGAATTCCCTGCAAAGGCTTGGTCGACGCTAAGGGACGAGCTGAAGCCGAAGAACGGAGACGCTGTGATCCTGTGCGGCGCCCACAACGAAGGGACTGCTAGATTGGGCGCTCTGTCCGCGGCTTTGACCTTGCTCTAACTACTGCTTGGGCGCTTGCTCGGAAGGCGGGGCGTCGGGTCCTGCCGCCGGCTTGTTGACCTGCCTGTTGATGGCGTCCGCAAAATAGTGCCCTGTGACGAGGACCTTGACCCCCTTCACTCCCTTGACCTGCATCAGGTTGTCCTTCAGGTCCTGCGAGATCTTCAGAGCGAATACGGGGGGACAATACTGTGTCGTCGCGTGATATTCCACGTCCACCTGGCCGTCCTTGATGTCCAACTTGTCTATCAAGTTCATTTCCACGATGGGCATCCCGATTTCAGGATCGACGATCTTCGATATCTGCCTCTGCACCTCTTTGATATCCACCTGTTCAGTAGACATGTGACTCTGCTGAAAACTCTAGTTTCACATACAAAAAGCTTGTCCCCGAAGAGCCGGCGCTGTCAACTTAAGGAATGAATTGAGCTGATGCTCTAGCTTCGTTGCTTCCTTCGGGTTTGAGGGGATGAGTCCCTCCACGCTACATGGAACCTTGCAAGTTCATGGAACGTGAAAGGACATCCCTCCCCGTGGTTCTTTACGGGGCGTTTGTCTACCTTTGCTCAAACTCGTTGAGGAAGGCCTCAATGATTCTTGAGCCCCTGGTCGAGAGGTCCCACGAGGCCATCCGACAGTGGGTCCAGCGCCTCGCACCGATCTGCGACAGGTTCGACGTGGACCGAAAGAGCGTGAAGACCGTCTTCGTCGACGAGACGATGATCCGCATCAGGGGGAGCCAGGCGTGGGTGTGGGTCGCCTACGAGCCGACGCTGAGGGCATTCCTGTGGTTCCGCATCTCCTACAATCAGAGCGGCCTGGACGCCTACCTCTTCCTGAAGGAGCTCAGGGCGAGGTACGGTCGGAAACCCATCTGGACCGACGAGGGGGTCTGGTACCCGGAGGCGTGCAGGCTCCTCCGCCTGGAGCATCACGTCTACCCTGTCGAGTGGAAGAACCTCATCGAGCGGATGAACCAGGCCCTGAAGGACAGGCTGGAGAACTTCGACGACCTCTTCCCCTGCTTCAGGGAGCGCTGCGACCACGCCCACGTCCGCAACTGGGTCAGCGTCTTCAGGCACTTCCACAACGTCATCGTCAGAGAGGACGATGACCGACCAGAGTATCAGAGGTTCATTCAGAGCCTCTCGGAGGCGTTAACTTGACAGCGCCCAACAAACCTATGATACCCCTGCTTTTCTCGCCAAGATGTAGACATCCAAAACCCCATCGTCCCACCCAACATTGAAAGTG
>JACWAI010000061.1 GCA_014874415.1 Nitrososphaerales archaeon | reverse complement strand
GTTGTCGTCAATGGTGCGTACCACCTCCGCTTTGACCTTGCCAATCTGTGATGCCTCCTTAACAACCTCCATGGGTGGAAGTCTATCGCCGCTGTACCAATGTCTAAAGGCTCTGGTAGTGAATTTGAAGCCCAGTGAGCTCGTTTACTTTGTTACTGAACTGACGCCATGACAACCCGGTTGGCCGAGCACTTGCAAAGAAGATTCTTTGATCTTCGCTGGAGGTGAATTGTCCTCTCAACCGCCCTAAATAGCCAACTTAGGCTTTTAACGGCTTCGCTATGAGTGTTGGTTGGTGGGCCCGTAGCTCAGAGTTTTTTGAACGAGAAATTCGGTCAGAGCGACCGGCTCATACGAGGAATCTGAGACACCGGTCGGCCGAGCGTTCAAATCGCTCCGGGCCCACATGATTTGGTGGCTCCTTCCTCAACCTTAAGTGAGGAAGGCGGTCCCCAGCTTGTCGAATGTTGGGGGAGCAGGGCACGGAAAAGCCTAGACCGGGGGGATACTCCCCCTTCTGGTACCGGGCAGCAGAGGTCCTCTTCGGCATCGCGTCGGCAGCCATTGCTCTGATCGTGATAACCAACCCCAGCCTCGGTGAACAGAACCTGATCCTGCTCCTGTCTTTCGCTCTGATATTCAGCGCCGTGAGGATGATAGCTACGGGGAGCGTCAAGAGGAGTCTTGTGAGCGTTGAAGGACTCGGGCTCGCGGGAGGAGGACTGATTGCCCTCGCAATAGTGGTCGCGGTGGTGGTCGACCCTGGACTGGGCCTTCAGACGCTGGTCTTCCTTCTCGCCGTATCTTTGACAATCCAGGGTCTCGGGAGGATTCTGCATTCCTGGGGAAGAGGAACGCCCCGTTTGCTCAGGGGCTCCGCGCTCGCAACCGGAATCGGCATGGTTCTCCTGGCAGCCGTTGTCGAGTTCGTGCGGGGGATCGCCTCACTCACCCTCGTCGAGCTCCTCGCCTTGACGGTCCTTGTGAGCGGAGCGGAAGCGGTCGTCGCCGGCCTCGGCCCGAACCGGAGGCAGATGACCCTCCTCAAGCTGGTCGTCTTCGCCGCCTTTTACGGCATTGTCTTTGTCAATTGGATAGATCTTTTCAACGGCGGGGCCTACATCTACGTCGTCCCTGGCTACCACATATGGGTCCTGATTGCGTACATGATCCCGTTTGGGGTCCTCCTCTTGATCCAGGGCCGGAAGGATTGGGAACTGGCCTTGTCCCTCAGCCTGCTAGCTTCACTTGGCAATGACTTGGCCTATTTCGTGGTCGGGAACGCTTTTTTTGGCTTCGACGTCAACCTAGTCGATTGGTATGCCCATCAGTTTGGGTTCTACGGCAACACCGTTCTGTTTGTCTTCAATGGGGGGGTTTTCTCGTTTGGCGTCCCGTCGTGGCTGATGGGGGCGGCCATCTACGGCAGAATAGCCGTGGTCACCTTGTCTCTGCGCCGTTGGTGGCATGGCAAGTGGTAGGCTAGACGTGCCCGTCGATGCCCATCGCAGGACGAATGGACCCACCATCTTGCGTTGACCTAGCCTAGGCATCTCCCCTATGAGGTGGCTGTGATGGCCTCAATTTGATTCCTCCTAGCGTTTCTCCGACTTGAGGTCGGGCATCCGGCTGAGGTGCTCGTGGACCATCTTCCACCCCTTCGGCGTCCGTACCAGAACCAAGGTCACCCTGGTCTTTGCATGGACGGGGGAGCCTTCGAAAGAGTAGTCGTTCACAAACATCCCAGCGTAACTCAGGTAGAAGCTGGCGATGGCGCTGTCACCCAGAAGGTCTATGCGGAGTCCATCGATGGAGTAGCTGTAGTCGGAGATGTTCGCGAAGGCAGCTTGTTCGTACATGAAGGCCTCGTCCGAGCTCTGGCGCGTGTAGGGCGGGTTCTCGTCAAACTTCGTGAACTTGTCGCGGGAAGCGTGGAAGTCCGTGAGGACGGTCAGGTCCTTGTCCTTACCAGCTTCGAAGAACGCCCGAATCGTTCCTTCAACGTCTTTCTTGTCTTTAGCAGACGGGGTGAGCTCCATCTTCTCGGTACGACCCTCGTCAGGGTTTAAACAATGTTTCATCTGCAGTCATTGGGACTAGATTCGGAATTTCCGGAGCCGTGGCCCTGAACTGCGTATTTGGCCACCGTCGTTGCGTCGCCCTCGTTGTTAATTCCTATAGGAATGCTCTAGTATTCAAACTTATTAATATTGGAATTTTCGTTCAGAGCCTAATGGGCCTCAGGATAACCGAGCGAGCGCTCGCCGATTCCATGTCCCACGCCGAGGATGTCTACCCAGAAGAGTGCTGCGGACTTCTGGCGGCGAGGGGAGGGCACGTGGTAGGAGCGATACGCGTAGTGAACAGCCATGCGGGGCCCAAGGAGGACAGATACTACATCGACCCGCTCGTCCTCGGTGAGGAGGACCGGGCGTTGGCTTCCCGTGGCCTGGGTGTGGCCGGCATCTACCACTCTCACCCTGACTCCCCGGCGGCGCCTTCGAGGTTCGACCTCGACCGCTCGTTTCCATGGTACCTCTACGTCATCATCTCGGTGGTGAACGGGCGGGCGGTCGTAGCCCGGGCCTGGAAGACGGGTGAAGGCGGCGACGCCCCCGAAGAGATGGAGATATTGGTGGAGGCGCCTTGAGCATCACTCTGATCGTGCCGACGGTCTTCAGGAGGCACACCGACGACCAGAACGAGGTGCACCTGGAGGCGGGCACCGTGAAGGAGGCCCTAGACCTCCTGGTGGCCAGATACCCTGACGTCGGGCGCTCCATCTATTCGAGCGCAGGGAGGCTCAGGAACTTCATCAACGTCTATGTAAACGAAGAAGACGTCCGATACGCCGATGGCGAAGAGACCAGACTCGAGGACGGGGACAGGGTCCTCCTTGTCCCAGCCGTCGCCGGGGGGTCCCTTGAAGAACAGCCCTTCTCCCCCGAGTCTTTCGCACGCTACAGCAGACACCTGATCATCCCGGAGGTGGGGGTCGAAGGACAGAGGCGGCTCAGGGACGCGAAGGTCCTCATCGTCGGCGCAGGTGGGTTGGGGACGCCTGCCGCCACCTACCTGGCGGCCGCCGGGGTGGGGAAGATCGGACTCGTCGACTTTGACAGGGTCGAGAGGAGCAACCTCCATCGCCAGGTCCTGTACTCTGAGGCGGACATAGGGAGGCCGAAGGTGCAGGTAGCGAAGCGCCGCCTGGAATCCGTGAACCCCCTGATAACAATCGACCCCCTCGAGGTCAGGTTAGACTCCTCCAATGCGCTGGAGGTCGTCTCGCAGTACGACGTGGTCGTGGACGGGACCGATAACTTCCCGACAAGGTATCTGGTCAACGACGCGTGCGTCCTCCTCCACAGGCCGAACGTCTATGCGAGCATCTTCAGGTTCGAAGGGCAGGCTTCGGTCTTCTGCGCGAAGGATGGACCGTGCTACAGGTGCCTCTATCCCGAACCTCCTCCTGCGGGGGTCGTCCCGTCGTGCGCGGAGGGGGGAGTGCTCGGCGTCCTCCCGGGGATTATGGGGGCCGTCCAAGCGTCTCAGGTCGTAAACATCATCCTCGGCAAGGGGACCCCCCTGATAGGCAGGCTCCTGCTCTTCGACTCGCTGCACTCGACGTTCGAGACGCTAAGACTACGGAAGGCACCGGAGTGCCCCGCGTGTGGAGAGAATCCCACGATCCGAGGGCTGATAGATTACGAGGCGTTCTGCGGCGTCGAACCCGGGGCGACGGAGTTCGACATTTCACCAGACGAACTCAAGCGGAAGCTGGATTCGGGCGAACGGCTGGTGCTCCTGGATGTCAGAGAGCCGTTCGAGTACGAGATTTGCCACCTCCCGGGAGCCAAGCTGATACCGCTGGGGGAGCTGAGGGCTCGGGTCAACCAGCTGGATACTTCAGACGAAATAGTTGTCAACTGCCTCTCAGGGGTGCGGAGCACTCAGGGAGCCGCTTTGCTCACAGAGGTGGGTTTCAGGAAGGTCAGGAACCTTGCAGGGGGGCTGAGGGCGTGGGCCAACGACGTCGACCCGACGCTTCAGATATACTGAACGAAGGGATTCTGTTGCCAGGCTTGTTTGATGAAGGGGGAGCCGGATAGATAGATGGTCTCCTCCGACACGGAAGCCATCCACGGCCACGAATTCTATGATGCAGGCACAGGGTCATTCAAGGTCCCGCTCTACCTGTCCTCGGTCTTCGAGCATCCGGACAGGAGGACGGGCAAGGCAAGGCTCAGCGACAGGGGGTTCGAGCTGAAGTATTCCAGGGAGGAGAATCCCACCGTCAGGGCCTTCGAGAGGGTACTCGCGAAGCTGGAGCACGCGTCCGACTCACTGGCGTTCAGCAGCGGGATGGCAGCGGTCGCGACGGCGCTCTTCTCCGCCCTCAGAAGCGGGGACACGATCCTCCTCAGCAAGGAGTGCTACGGGACGACCCAGGAGCTCGCGCTGGACCTGCGCAGGTACGGCGTGAAGACGGTGCTGGCGGGTCCAGATACGGACGGCCTCCTCGCGGAGATAAGGCCGGGGGTGTCCCTGGTAGTGGTGGAGACGATGAGCAACCCTCTACTCAGGGTCGTGGACCTGAAGGAACTTGCCCGGGGATGCGCGGAAGCCGGCGCCAGGCTTCTCGTCGACAACACGTTCACTACCCCCCTGCTCTGCAATCCCATCGCCGACGGCGCCTGGGGTTCCGTCCACAGCGTGACGAAGTATCTGGCAGGCCACAACGACGTGGTCGGCGGCGCCTTGGCCCTCGACGAGGGCGGGGACGTGACAGAGCTTTGGGACTCTCGGAGGCGCCTGGGTACCATAATGGGGCCCTTCGAGGCCTACCTTTCCCTCCGCGGGGCGAGCACGCTCAGGGTGCGCTTCGAGGCCCAGTGCCGCTCTGCGCAGTCCCTGGCAGAATACCTAGCGGACCATCCGCGCGTCAGCTCTGTGCACTATCCGGGGCTGCCCGACAGCGAGTATCATGCGCTCGCGGCCAGGCTCTTCACCGGTGGCCTGTACGGCGGGGTGGTGAGCTTCAAGGTGAAAGGAGGAAGGGAACGGGCACTCTCGGCGCTCAAGAGGGTGAAGGTGATCAAGCCCTCCCCTAGCCTCGGAGGCGTCGAATCCCTCCTGACCTACCCGCTGCTGAGCGGGTCGAAGAACATGTCCCCGTCGATAAGAGAGGAGCTGGGCATCGGAGAAGACCTCCTGAGGCTCGCTGTGGGACTAGAGGACGTCGAAGACCTGAAAGCTGACATAGCACAGGCTCTCAAGTAAGCCATAGGGCAGTCTGGCTCAGAGCGAACCTCCCAGTGATGTGGCAGGATCCAAGGGATACCAACTTCGCGTCAACGGACAGCCTCCAAGCCTTGAGGGGTTCACGCTGCAATGTCAGCGGCGGAGATTGACGGGTGATCCTCGAGTCCCGGGAGACTACGGGTGAACAACGTTTTTGAGCCCAACGCTTTGCCCATCGAAATGCGGCGACGTAGCTCAGTGGTCGAAAAACGACCGGGAAGCGTGGTAGAGCAATTGGCTGTTAACCAATTGGTCGTCGGTTCGAGTCCGACCGTCGCCGTCGAAATTCAAGCTCAGAATAAGCTCTGATTGTTAATCTGATGCCTGAATCAAGCTCGTCTTTCAAGCCTCATCTTGAAGGATTCGGGTCGGCTAGCGGTCCCAGAAAGGATGCCTAGAGGCTCAATACCCCGGCCGGGATT
>JACWAI010000060.1 GCA_014874415.1 Nitrososphaerales archaeon | reverse complement strand
CCGGCCCATCGTCCAGCTTGACCGTGGTGTAGGTCAGTCCGATGTCGGTGACCATGCCGCTGTACCCGGGCATTATGATGTCGTTGGAATGGAACTTGGGAGGGTAGATCGGCGCTATGGCCCCCCACTGCCAGGAGAAAACCGTCACCCTGTCGTCGACCTGAAAGGGGCGGGCGAGGATCACCATGAGCCCTGCGATCACATTGGACAGGACGGCCTGCCCGGCGAGGCCCAAGACCAGCCCCGCGAAGGTCCCTCCGGCCAGGAGGTCGGTCCCGCTCACCCCGACTATGGCCAGGAGGACCAGAGCCAGGATGATATAGGAGGCGAACCTGTAGACCTCGAAGACGGCGCTGCCATGCCTCTCTCCCAGGACCCTCCCTGAGACTGACCTGATCTCGCGCCCTAGGAGGGTGACCGCCAGGAACCCGAAGACCCCGGCCACCACGAGCTTGACAGCCGTCGTTGCAGAAACGGGGACCAGTTTGAGGACGTAGAGGACATAGTAGAGCCCCGCGCCGATGGCGACCAGGAGGACTACGAAGGCGACCGAATACCCTACGAGCCTGCCGTATCGCTTTTCTTCGGTGGTCATCGGCAGGTTCCGTGACCGGCGCCCGTAGGCCCAACCCGGTTTCTTCTGCGCGATGAAAGGAGCCCGCCACCGCCCACTGTCACTCCGGGGGGTCTCCGAGGCCTGTCAGCCTGTTCCAATGGTTTCTCTTTCGGGCCTGCGCATATACAATTTTCGTATTCCGAGACTGCACCAAGTGTCAAGACGAATACAGCGACGACGCCCGGGGCCCCGAAAGGTCTAACGACCGCCGACTGCTCTTTACCTCGACCAGGGATGGGCGATGAGATCGGAGAAAGTGAGAAGGACGCTTGACAGGCTCGCGTATACCTCGCTCTTCCTGGATGTCTGCATCGCGGTAGTAACGCTGTATGCGACCCTGGCCGAAGAGTCCCCGGGTCGTCTGCTGGCACCGGTCAGTTACGTGCTCACCGCGGTCGTCGTCCTCTCCATGGCGCTCCTCCTGGTCCTGATTGGCCTGAAGGTCAAAGAAAGGGAGGCTTAGAGCGAGCCGGCTTCCAGGCCGAGTCGGACGGCCGCACTAATCTGTTTGCCTGGGATCCCCGCGAGGAGAAGCAGAATCGAATAACGCTCATGTGACGCTGTAGTCGGCTCATCTTGAGCTTACTGTCATGATGGTTGCACACCGGGCCTGATAATCGGTGTGATTCGTATCATGCTGCATGCTCTCTCTCGACAAGGTCGTGCGGCATAAGGAGGTAACAAGAGGGAAGCCACTCACCTGCAATGAGTGCGGCGTTGCCCTCAGACCTCTACACGAGGACGTGTGTGACCGATGCGGGGATGGGGTCTTGATACTCGAGTGCCCATCCTGCCTCGACCAGGACGAGTACGTCATGCTCTCCGACAGCGGCGACGACTACGACGCGCGATTAGTTGGACGCTGCCACAGGAAGCAGGGCAGGTCTGTCACGGAACTCGAGCTCGCCGCCCTGGTGCGGGTCTACGGTCGATGACGCTAAGCAGAACATCGACAGCGCCCTGTCAACCCTCTCCATCATTCTGTTGCTCCTGAGGAGCTGATACTGCGCGCAGTAGAGGTAGGCGTACTCCTTCGATATCCCCCTGAACGTCTGCAGCCATGGCCTGAGGACGGAGAACTCTCCCTCGATGGTGTTCGTGTGGACGTCTCCCCGGGCGTACTCTCCCGCGCTGTGGTTGACGGACTCGTGCTTGAAGGAGCCGTCGAGGATCCCGTAGGAGCGGTAATCGTCGTGGTAGATGGTTGCGTCTGGGTCGACGTTCCTGATGGCTCTCCTCACGATCTCACCTCCTGTCACGCCGGAAGAGGGAGCCACCCTGACCTGCTTCGTCTCCCTCGATACCATCCCTATTATCGGCGGCTTGTCACGCTGATAGGTGCCTCTACCTCTCGCCTTGAGGGCTGTCCTCCTTCCGTTCCTATCTGCCCTTTTTTCCCTTTCACGCCCGCAGTGACGTAGAGCTCGTCCATCTCCACCGTGCCCTTGAGCTTCTCGAGAATCTGGTTAACGTACATCCCGTTCCTTATCTTCTTCGCGATGTAGAACGCGTTCCTGTACGGTATCCCCACCGTCTTTGACACCTCGAGGATGGATACGTTGAACTGCATCAGGAAGGCCATGAGGAACCACTTCCGCAAAGGAATCTTGGTGTCCTGGAAGACCGTGCCTGTCCTGTCGTTGAAGTATGAGCGGCAATCTTTGCACTCGTACATCTGATAGAGGCCTCTCACTCCGTCCTTCTTCACGTTCAGCGAACCGCACCTGGCGCACCTCACGCCGTTCTTCCACCGCAGTTCTCTGAGAGTGGCGATGCACTCCTCTTCGCTTGGCATGAACGAGTCGATCTTCAAGGCGATGGAGTGTCGTTCCGGAATGAGAGCCCCTAAGCAAGGGAGCCAAAGGTGTGTGACCGAGGACTCAAAATCAGCCGACTACAGCGTCACATGAGCGTTGCATAATAGTCTAGCCGGGCTATCCGTCACTTTCGAACCTGCGGGTTGTATCGACTCCCGTGGCTTAACAATGCTTATATCGATGGGCTACTCGTTATACGACCAGACGAACGATGG
>JACWAI010000059.1 GCA_014874415.1 Nitrososphaerales archaeon | reverse complement strand
GCGTCGGCCAGCCTGATGGCCGTGTCGGTGTACTCCGAGCTGTAGGGCGTCGTGAAGAGGAGTATTCCGAGCGACTTCTTTGTCTCTTCATTAACCAAATCTCCATCCCCCCTGGCTAGAACCAGTGGTGCATCCAGTACTTCTCGAAGGCGACCTTCTGCGCGTGCCAGAAGCGGCTGGGAATGTGGAACTTAATCTCCGGCTTTGGTTCTGCCAGGAAGCTCCCCTTCACGTAGGCGCTCTGCCCCCTCCCCGCCTCGAGGAAGCAGGCCCCGTCTCCGTCCCACTCCTTCGACCTGCCCTTCCCTGAAATCTCCGAGGCCAGGTTGTTCGCGACTACCTCGGCCTGGCCGTGGGCGAAAACCCCCGCCTTCGACAGGTAAGGGGTGTACCCGTTCGGTGTCTTTACGGACGCGACGTCGCCGACCGCGAAGATTCCCTTGTGCTTCGTCTCGAGCGTCCTCGAATCAACCGGGACCCAGCCTGTTTCGTCCGTCAAACCAGCCTCGGTTACTGGCTTCGGAGCGACGTGGGGCGGCACACAGAAGAGCAGGTCGTACGGCATGGTCTCCCCCGTCTCGAAGCTCACCTCGTTGGACTTGACTTCCTTCAGCTTCAGCTTCGGATGATAGGATATCCCTCTAGACCCGAGAAGCTCAAGGACCCTATTCCCAATGTCCGGCCCCACTGCGGGGACGGGGATGCCCTCGGGGGTGAAGAACTCGAACTTCACTTTCCCTCTGATTCCCCTCTTTTTGTAATAGTCGTCCAAGAGAAGCGCCACCTCGTACGGCGCCGCGGGGCACTTGAACGGCAACCTGGAGACTCCTATCGATATGGTTCCACCTGGAAACTTCTCCACAGCATCCCTGAACTTTATCGCAGATTCCAGGTCGTACACGTGGTGGGCGTACTCCGGAAAGCCAGGTATCGTGCTCGGCGAGTACTCCGCCCCCAGCGATATCACGAGGTAGTCGAAGGGGAGCTTTCCCGCTTGCTTGACCCGGACTGATTTTCCTTCAGGGTCTATGGAGACCACTTCGTCGTTCAGGACATCGACTTTCTTCTTCTTTCTCAGCAGGTCCAGGCGCTTCTGAACCTGGTCGGGTCTCCTCAGCCCGAGCATGAGCCAAGGATATGATGGTGGGAAGTCGAACGTCTTCTTCCGCTCCACGAGTCGGACGTCGACACCGCCTTTGAGCTTGCCCTTCAGCAGACTAGATACGACGATTCCCCCAATACCCCCACCCAGAACGAGCACAGACCTCTTGCTCATTTGAGGTGCTTCCAGATAGATTCATATATATGCATATTGGCGAGGGCTCGGTAGCGATGCGGGACAGGATCTCCGAGATGCACGCAGAGGTATGCAAGATGCTTGGGAGCGCAATCAGGCTAGACATACTCTACTCTTTGCGTGGCGCGGAGAAGACTGTCAGTGAGATTACGTGGGAGCTCGGGCTGAATCAGGCCAACGTCTCGCAGCACCTGGCAGTACTCAGGCAGAGGGGTATGGTGTCGGCTCGACGGGAAGGGACGCATATCTACTACGGAATACCGAATCCCAAGATAATTCAGGCGTGCCAGCTGATGAGAGAGGTGCTCCTGGAGCAACTGAAAGAGGCGCAGGTGCTCACAGCCACCGTCGCCAGGGCAAAGCGCAGGTGAAGCGGGGAGTGGCAACAATCGGAGACAAGCCGACCGCCGCCTTCGCCCTTTCCACGGCGGGGCTCGCCTTCCAGGTCCTGGGGGGGCTGATGTTCGCGTACTTCGTCTCCTACCTGCCGTCATATGGGTTCGGGTTCGGAATGATGGGCCCGTGGATGATGTTCGGCTGGCCACGGATGGCAGGATATTTCTCCTACTGGCTCCCTGTGCTCGCCGTGCTTTCTGTGGCGGAGATAACCCTTGCCGTGATCGGAGTCGTCTGGATGAACACGACGGCGCTGAGCAGGGTGAGGACTGGGTCCGTCCTTGTCCTCGTCGCTTCAATCATCGCCTTTCCCACCATGTTCGGGTTCATGGTCGGGTCCCTCCTGATGCTCGTCGGAAGCATCCTTGGATTGACCTGGGAGCCCAGGGCAGGATAGATAGATAGGCGGAAGGGATGAAATCGAGCGTGAAGAGTTCAACCCTGGTGATAGTCGCTGTCGGTCTCGGGATTGTGTTCGCCGCCGCTCAGCTCACGCCCATGGTTCTGAGCGGAAGCGCCGGTCGCCCTCCTTCGGTAGGGGGGACCGGGAGTTGGTTCTCTGGAGGGATGACGGGCATGATGGCAGCCGCGGGCCAGCCGGCTTCGATTCAGCAGTCGATACAAGCGATGCAAAGCCCCCCTCCTCCCTATGCCAGGGTTACCCGAAGCAATGACACGGTAGCCTTCGATTCACAGAACATCGACGTACTGGTGCTCGCCATGATACCCGACCGAGCTGCCAACCTGACTGGGATGCAGCCGCCGAGCTACTCCACGGGCGACGTCTTCGTCATCTACGGCCTGGTCAACCCCACCCTCGTCATACCGAAGGGCACGTCCATCCACTTCACCATCGCGAACCTCGACGACGACATGTACCACAACATGGTCGTGTCCTCGATCGGTCCGCCGTATCCCTACATGTCGATGGAGGGCGGCATGATGTCCTCATTCTGGCAGGGCGGCGGAAAGGGCTCTGCATCCCTTCCGGTGCTGTCCATGATGCCCTTCCTCCCGCCGGCCGACTACCGCCAGGGCTCGGCCTATGAATACTCGTACGCCCTGACATTCAACCAGCCGGGCAACCTGTGGTACCTCTGCACGTACCCGGGGCACGCACTGCAGGGCATGTACGGAGAGATTCTGGTGACCGGCTAAATGGCCGCCGCTGGCTGTGCATGGGGAAGGCCTGAGAACGGCAAGGGGGACAGGCGCATCCCTTCCTTCCTGATGGACAACGGAATACGGCGCCTGATAAGCCCGCCGGGGAAGACCGTCGGCAAATACGTCGAGCCAGGGCACGTCGTCGTAGACCTTGGTTCGGGTCCCGGCTTCTACTCGCTACCGATGGCAGAAAAGGTGGGCAGGTCAGGAAGGGTCTACGCCGTAGACTTCGATTCGAAGTCGATAGAGAAGCTGAAGGCCAAATCCAAAGGGCGCGGCCTGGACGGGACAGTCGAGGCCCATGCATGTTCAGCCGCCCAGGTCGATTTCATACCCGACGCGTCCGTGGACTTCGTGCTCGCAAACGGTCTTCTATGCTGCATGGTTGACCACAGGGGTGCCCTCGACCAGGTAAAGCGCATACTGAAGCCGACGGGGAAGGCTTACTTCAGAGTCTCCAGGACGCTCAGGAAAAGCGACCCCCGGTCCGTGACGAAGGAGGAGTGGCGCAGGGCGCTCGAAGGGTTCACGGTCCTTGAGCGTGGGGAGAACCTTGGCGGCAGGTGGGCGCTCGTGTCCGTGAGGAAATAGCCAGGAGGAGCCCAAAGCGCTTCAGCCTTCGAGAGGCTCCTTGGAGGGGCCTGAGAGAGGCAGGGGCCCTTGGGATGTATCGTCCTGGCCTCTGGCCCAAGGCCATCGAATCCCGTGTAAGGGTCGCGCCGCAGTTCGTAAGGCTTTTTCGTTCGATGGTCGACAGGAATTTTCCGCTGGCACCCCAACAGAAACGAGGTTTAGTGAACAGCAAGTCTTATATCATCTCTGATATTGGAGATGTAATCAGAGGCGATGCATAAGATGCACAGATACGGACAAGGATGGGGAAGCGGCCAGTGCGGCTGCGACTGCTCCGGGCCGGGTTATTATTGGCCCAGAAGCAGGGACGAAGTCGTGGACGAGCTCCAGGACTACAAGGCGAGCCTGGAGTCAGAGATAACGGCCCTGGAGAAGAGGATCCAGGCCCTCAAAGAGAGGAAGGAGTGAGCGAGAGGGATGCCAGGCGGATGGTGCAGGTGCGGCCCCTTCAGGGTGAACGTGGTCCCCCAGGGGACGCTGAAGCCCTACATCCTCCGCCTCCTCTCCGAGAGGCCCATGCACGGCTTCGAGATCATGGAGGAGGTCTTCGAGCGGACGAAGGGGATGTGGAGGCCGGGGCCCTCGGCGATCTACCCGACGCTCACCTGGCTGGAGGAGAAGGGGTACATCGACGAGGTGCGGGCGCAAGCCAAGGGGGAGAAGGCGAAGAGGCCGTTCAGGATCACGGCGAAGGGGAAGGACGCCCTGAAGGACTACGAGAGGTTCAGGAGCGAGTGGCAGGAAGGGGTCTCCCAGCTCAGGGAGATGTGGTGGTGAGGAGCAGCGTGGACAGGACGAACGTCGAGCTGCTGTACTTCGACGGCTGCCCGACCTACAAGACGACGCTGAGGGACCTGGAGGAGATAGTGAAGCAGGACGGCTTGGATGCCAGCGTCAGCCTCGTCAGGGTCGAGTCGGAGGAGGAAGCGAAGAGGCTCCGGTTCCTGGGCTCGCCGACGGTGAGGGTCAACGGGGC
>JACWAI010000058.1 GCA_014874415.1 Nitrososphaerales archaeon | reverse complement strand
TGACCGGGCTGTACGTCCGAGAGGACCCTATACTACCGGGGCTGACTGGGGCCGGCCCAGTCGGCAATTAGAGCTTTCGCGCTATGCCGTGACAAGAAAGCACCATTCACCGAGTCCATTTAAGAGCTCAGCAACATCATCCTGAGAAGGCTTGATCGACCTTGCGGATTCGATCGTCGAGTTACGAAGTAGGTAGGAGTTCCTCTGTCGCCTTTCTCCCACAGCCCGCAACAGGTCCGACGCCTCCCTCCCGTCCAGCTCTGTTTCGTAGTAGCGTTTCTTGCCGCAAGTCACCGGAACTGAATCATCGGCTGGATAGTCAGTTAGCATCTGGCAGTTTCCCGCGACTCCGATGAAGAACGATGATACCAACCGCTCGTCTGGTGTCAGCCCACTCTCTCCCACTGAACGGAGAGCGTCCCAGTTCGAGGTAGCTTCGACTCGCGTCGCTATCCTGACTGCCATGTTCCCGCTAGAATTCGGCACTCTGAAGTAAGCATCCTCCAGTGATTTGAGGGAGACTTCCTCCTTCTCGGCGGCGATGATCTCGGGTAGTACCGGGAGAATCGGGCCATCAATTTCCATGTTCGACCAGCAGAGCCCGGCAGGATCGACGTGGATTGTCCCTACCTTCGATCTTGCGACGATCGACCCGTTCCGGCCGACGTGGAAACCTATCTTCGTAAGCCTGTTCGCGACTGTCAGCATCTGCGCTGAATTCAGCTTCGGCAACAGGAGGTAGTTCATTCTCCGGAGCCTGAGCTGATGGACCTTGAAACGGAGCAACGAATTCGGATTTAGGGCAACTTATTATATACAAACCTAATGTGATGAAACCCTCGAGGGGAGAGGGGTTGGAGAAAGACAAGGCTGTGACTATGGAAGCCCTCGAAGCACGCATGAAGTCCTATGCCAACAGAGTGAATGCGGCCCTTGCGCGGGAATTGAAGCTGTACACCCACTCGAGGTTCCACGACCCCCTTGTCTACGCCACGGAAGGCGGCAAGCGAGTCCGGCCCGTCATGCTCATGCTTTCAGCAGAGGCCCTTGGGTGCAGAGACGACTCCGTCCTCGGAGCGGCGGTCGCCGTGGAGCTCCTGCACACGGAGTCAATCATCCATGACGATGTGATAGACGAGGAGAAGGTCAGGAGGTCCAAGATGCCCTTCCACCTGAAGTATGGTTACAGCGCCTCCCTGTTGAGCGCGGATTTCGTCTTCGCGACCATACTTGCGATAGCGGCAAGGTACGACGACAAGAGAATCGCGGAGGAGGTGAGCAATGCTGCCCTCCAGATGGCGGAGGGGGAGTACTCCGAGTTGACCATCGATCCGCAGATCTACAAGCTCACCTGGGACGAATACATCAGGATAGTCACCGAGAAGACGGCTTCGCTCTTCGAAACTTCGGCGAAGCTGGGGGCGCTGATCGCAAGGGCGGGCGAGAAGGACGTGGAAGCGCTCGCAGACTACGGAAGGTGCATCGGGATCGCTTACCAGCTGAAGGACGACCTCTTGGACTGGCGCTCGAAGGACAAGGTGTCTCTGGGGCTGCTGAAGACGCACAGCGAGAGCGAAGTAGTTGGAAAGATGACAGCCCAGGCAGAGTCCTATGCAGAAGAAGCGAAAAGGAGGCTTATGCACCTGCCAAGGAACGAAGCTACCAGCCTCCTGGAAGACCTTTCAGACTTCTCGATACTCAGAAGATACTGAGAAAGGCCGCAGGCGGTTCTCGAGAGACTAACCTGACTGTCCTAGGATGATGAAGGCGATTGCGAAGCCGTAGATGGCGATCGCTTCCGCCAGCACCACGAAGATGAGGGCCGTGGTCCTCACCTCGGCCTTCTCGGTCACTGCGGCGATGGCTGCTGAGCCCGAGGTCCCTACGCCCACTCCTGCCCCGAGTGCCGCAAGACCGAACGCCAGTCCGGCCGCAAGGAACTGCTGCCCGTTTGCAGCTGCGCCGGGAGTTATGGCGAAGACAGGTGCCGATAGCGCTGACATCAGAGTCACAAAGAAGCCAGCGGTGAGCAAAGTCCGGAAAGTCTTGCGCATTACCTGACTGAAGGCGCCTCTGAAAACCGCTTATAAACATTGGGAGATTGAAGTGAGAAATCTCGGCTCTACATTCTGAGTTTCGATAGTATCTTCTTCGGGTCCATCCCCGCCTCGACCCCGATCGCGATTGCGGACAGGTTGCTGACCTCGAACTCTAGGAGTTTGATTAGCCCCAGGATTGTGCCCGGGCTCAGGCCTTGCCACACAAAGGAAAGGGTGGCGGTCTCCTTCATCTGCTTAGCAAAGCCGTCCTCGACCAGGTCGATCAGGTCCTCGTCTCCCTGGGCTCCCTGGAGCTGGAAACGGTACGCTGATTCGACGAGCTTGACCCCTTCGGCCACCGAATCCGCCCCTGCCATGCTCGTAAGAGTCGGTAGCTGGACGCGCCTCGCAGGTGTTATGATGAGCTCCTGCACTTCGGCATCTGTCAGGCCCCAGAGCTTCGCGCGGAGCACGCTGAGGACGTTGTAGGAGTCGACGTCCAGGGCGACCATCTCTCCCACCCCGTGGACGTTGGCTGACTTCGCGGCGTACAGCTTTGGGTTGAGCGAGAACTCCTTGGAGATGGCGGAGAGCACGGCGTGGTCGATGTAGACGTCGAAGAACCTGATCTCTCCCTTGGAGTTGTAGCTCGCGAGCGCCTTCTCGACGTCTGAGAAGAATTCGGTCCCCGAGAGCATCGTTACCGCCTCGTTCACGTCCTTGGCAGTCAGCACCTTGGCGATGAGGTCCCGCCTCCCAACGAGCTCCTCCGCCTTCATGTCGAGGTATTCGACCGTCTCTTCGTAGGTCCTGCCGAGAGCCCTGGCCTTCAGAGCGAGCTTGAGATCCCAGGCGATGTTCTTCAGATAGTAAAGCTGGAGTATCCTGTATCTCCCGGCGCCCTGGGTGACAGAGTGGTGGACAACGGCGAGCCTCTCCCTTAGGGCGAGCTCGAACCTCCTCGCGTTGTACGGGGGGGAGACGCTCGAAAGGGAGTCCGAGTAGGACGTGCTCCTGAGCCTGTTGACGAGCTCTTCGAGGGAGGTGGACTCTGCGAGCTTCTGGACTGTGGTGCCGTCCAGGAGCGACCCTCTTAGCGCGAACGCCTTTGTCCCGACATATGTCCTGCTCGACAATTTACTTCGAAGTTGGTTGGGCCGAACCCCGACGGCTTATAACGACTGCGCCGCGGATGCCATCCTAGAACCCAGACGGTTCAATGAGCGGAGCCCTGCTTCGGCGCGTGATCATAATAGTTTGATGTTCAAATGAATCGATGGATTAATTAATTCGACCTTGGCGAGGGCGCCAGTGCCTTCCGCAGAAGTTGTCGACCTGGTCATGGCCCTCTGGCAGAAGTGGAGGGCGGCTTCGCCAGTTAGGAGGGGCGCAATCACCCGAGAACAATACTGGGTCCTGAGGTTGCTCATGGAGGGCGGAGAGATGAGAATCAAAGACCTGGCTTCAGCCATCGGATGTACCCCCGGCTCTGCTTCCGTGGCCGTGAAGCGGATGGAGAAGGCAGCCCTGGTCAAGAGAAGAAGGAGTGCGAAGGACGAGAGGGTGGTCACGGTCGTCCTTGGCCCCAAGGGCGTCAAGATTCTCGATTCCTGGAGAAGGGTGCAGATCGATTCCATGGCGGCGCTGTTCGGGCGGCTGAGTCAGGACGAAATAGAGACCCTCCGCAGACTCCTGGAGAAAGCGCTTGCCGGTGGGGACCCGCGGTTCCAGACTGCAGGATCTCAAAGAGGGAGCAGAGGTTGACAGCGCAATTCGCGAAGGCTGAGAAAACCTCCGAGGCGGTTGGGAATGGCTTCGCGATCCAGGTCTCTGGACTGACCAAGGTCTACCCTGGGGGGACGAAAGCGGTGGATGCCGTGAGCTTCGACGTCAAAGAAGGTGAGGTCTTCGGCCTCCTTGGCCCGAACGGCGCGGGCAAGACGACGACGATCAAGATCATCACGACGCTCGCCAAGCCTACGAGCGGCTCGGTCAGCGTCTTTGGCATGGACGCACTCCGCATGCCCGAGCAGGTGAGGCAGATGCTCGGCTTCGTCCCCCAGGCGATTTCGGTGGACGGGGACCTGACAGGGTATGAGAACCTCCTGATATTCGCAAAGCTCTTCTTCGTTGACAGGGAGCAGCGAAAAAAACGAATTTCGGAAGCACTTGACTACTTCGGGCTGACGGACAGGGCAGACGACCTGGTCAAGCACTACTCGGGGGGGATGATGCGGCGCCTCGAAATAGCGCAGGCTCTCGTGAATCGGCCGAGGCTCCTCTTCCTTGACGAGCCGAGCATCGGGCTCGACCCATATTCCAGGATGCAGGTCATCAGGCAAATCAGGGACCTGAACCGGAATTTCAGGACCACTATCTTCGTCACCACGCACGACATGACCGAGGCAGATGAACTGTGCGACAGGCTGGCAATAATGAACCTGGGAAAGATAGCGGCTTCAGGGTCCCCCATGGAGCTCAAGAGGTCCGTGGGAGGGGATGTGCTCACTGTGACAGTGTCGGGACCCCTACCGGATTCCGTCCCCAAGGACCTTGGCACCCTTGTCAGCGCAGATGGGGGGAAGGTGAAGATACTCACCGATGACGGGGAGAAGGCTATTCCAAAGGTCACTGACTATCTGGAAGGTAAAGGCGCGACCGTAGTCTCCGTCTCACTCAGCAGGCCAACCCTGGACGACGTGTTCATGAAGTATGCAATGGCCGATCTCCGGGACGGGTCCTTTCGGGACACGAGATCGGCAAGGCGAAGCATATCGAGGCACGGGAGATGACCTACCCGCAGCGGGCATTGGGGAGCGCCCTCACCATCGCTGAGATGGAGGCCAGGAAGATTCGCCACGACTCCACAGAGCTCTGGATGAGAACAGTCCAGCCCGCCCTTTGGCTGTTGATCTTCGGCGAGGTCTTCAACAACATAAGGAGCCTGCCGATCCCTGGAGGTTTCAGTTATATCCAGTACATTGCCCCCGGAGTCCTCGCCCAATCTGTCCTCTTCGTCGCCATCTTCTATGGGATCACCATAGTCTGGGAACGGGACGTCGGACTCCTCACGAAACTGCTTTCCACGCCATCTCCGAGACTCGCGATCGTTGTAGGCAAAGCGCTTGCGGCCGGGGTGAGGGGCATATTCCAAGGGGTGATGATATTCGCGCTCTCGCTCATCATCGGCGTGAACCTTAGGTTCGACCCCCTGGACGTGGCGGGGGTTTTCCTCGTCGTGGTGCTCTTCGCCATGTGCTTCGCCAGCCTCTCCATGACCCTCGCCTCATTCCTGAAGACGCGAGACAGGATGATGGGCATCGGCCAGGCGATCACGATCCCGCTCTTCTTCGGTAGCAATGCGATCTATCCCATCTCGCTCATGCCTGGCTGGCTGCAGGCTGTTTCAGCGTTCAACCCGCTCACCTATGTCGTGGACGCGATGAGGTCCATGCTCCTGACTGGAGACTACTCTGGCCTGCCAACGGACATCCTAGCCCTCCTCCTGTCCACCGCCCTCTTCATCGCGTGCGCGTCAGTGGTCTTGAAGAGGCTCATCGAGTGAGAACCGCAGACCAGCACCGGGCCGCATCCAATCCCCGTCGGTCACTAACAATCGAATCATGGTGAAGGCAGCTCTTTCTTTCATCATCACGCTTAATAACGGAACTAGGGCGCGCCTGAAAATGCTTGGGCGTCGCTCGTCTCACCAAGGTCACCATCATTTCAGCTAGAAGCGAATACGAAGACGTAGCGAGGGCGCTCGCCCAGTTCGAGGACTTCCACCCCCTAGGGGGGGCGCCGCAGAACTTCGACCCCGGGGTCCAGGAACTGGCTGTGAAGGCAGTGAGAATCTTCGCGCAGGCTGACCAGGCGGTCAAGGACCTGGGTCTGAAGCTGATGCCCGGTCAGATGGACATGGTCTTCAGGGGGGTAAAGGTCCCAAGAAGCACCTTCGAAGCTTCTACCTGGGAGGAGCTCCTGAGCAAGGCAGACGTCCAGCTCGAACCCATCGCAGAGGAGGTGAAGGCCGAGAAGGCGCTCCTCCAGAAGGCGCAGAAGGACGAGGCAGATTCGTCGGCGCTGATGGGTGCGCTGCAGGCAGTCTCAGGATTTTCGTCGGACTTCACGGGACTTGCCGACCTCAAGGTCTTCAAGGCAGTCGTCTTGATCGTAGGGAACGACAGGCTGGCGGAGTTCCAGAAATCTCTGCCCGACGCCGTCTTCCTTTCGCAGGCGGCGTCCAAGGAGCAGACGCTGGTCATGGTGGTAATGGCGAGGGCGGAAGAGGCGCGGCTCGACAAGACGATGAAGCTGCTCGAGCTCAAGCCCCTCACGATACCCGCAGGTTTCCCCCAGAACCCGGCAGAGGCCTACAGGAAGGCGGCCCAAGATCACGGATCCGCGGTCGCAGCGAAGGAGAAGGCCAAAGCGCAGATGGCCGAAAGCAGGTTGAAGCACGGGACTGACCTCCTCGCTCTGAGGGAGCTGTCAGAGGTGGCCCGAAAGACCCTGGACGAGGCTAGGGTGTCGGGCGGGATGAAGAGGATGGCCATGATTTCAGGCTACGTTCCCGCGAAGAAAGAGGCGAAGATGAAGGTGATGTTCGGCAAGTGGATTGTGAACGCAGAGCCGGTCGAGCCTGGGGCCGCAGAGGAGGATGTTCCCGTCCTCATGGAGAACAGGAAGGCGCTCGGACTATTCCAGCCCGTCACGATGGAGCAGGGTATCCCGGCCGAGCACGAGGTTGACCCGACACCGCTCGTTTCGTTCGTCTTTCCGATATTCTTCGGGATGATGTTCGGCGATGTCGGCCACGGCCTGATTCTGACCGCTTTCATGCTCCTGGTCAGGCAGAGGTCCACCGGGAGCATGCGGCAGTGGGCCAACATGTTCGTCGTGGCTGGGTTGTCTGCCATTGTCTTTGGGATCATCTTCGGGGAGTTCTTCGAGCTCTCGTTCTCCAATTTCGTCCCCATCCCGGCCGCGATAGAAATCATACACAGGGCTGCAGGCACGGTCGACACGTTCAACTTCCTGCCTACGCCGTTTGCAGGGATCAACCTTATCCTGATTGTGAGCTTCCTCGTCGGCATAGCGCACCTCGCCACCGCGCTGGGGTTGGACGTCTACCAAACATACAAGGAGCATAACCGCATCGAACTTTGGCTGGAGAAGATCCCCGTGTTCACGATGTACCTCTCAGGAGTGGGGTACGGGCTGGCCTTCGTCGGCGTCGGTTTCAGCTTCAATGTGCTCTCGAGCTCTGCCCCGAACCCGCTGCTGGGCGTGCCGAACGACGTTCTCGGGGCGGTTTCACTCGCGGTGCTGGTGCCGTCGATGGCGGTCCTTCTCGCCGGGAAGAGCGCGGCCATAGCGGCAGGCAAGCTGAAGGGGGGGTCGGCGCTTAGCGCCCTGTCAGACGGAGGGCTCGAAGTCTTCGAAAGGATCTCTCAGTTCATGTCCAACACCATAAGCTACGTCAGGCTCGCAGTCATGCTGCTCGTCCACGCTGCCCTACTGCTGATCGTCAATCTCCTGCAGCCCTGGGGGAACCCCGTCATGATTGCGCCCTGGGTGATCCTGAACCTGCTCATCCTCGCCTTCGAAGCCTTCATAGTCTACGTCCAGGACCTGAGGCTCCACCTGTACGAGTTCTTCACGAAGTTCTATTCGGGCACCGGCGCGCCGTTCAGGAAGATATTCCCTGACAGGAACAGGATCAGGATAAACTGGCTCTAGCCGGCGAAGCTGTTTACTGCCCCGGACACGAAGTTGATCACCTGCTGGGGGAACAGCCCTATGCCAATGATTAACCCCACCATCACAGCGAAGACCACGACGAACCAGATCGGCTCCTTCACCTTCTCCGGGCTCTCCCCCTCGTCGATGTACATCCGTTTGATTATCCAGGCGTAATAGCCGAGGCTGAACGCCGAGTTCAGTATGGCCACCAGCGCGACCCACCCGTAGGGCCCGTAGGCGACTGAGAGCACCAGAAGTAGCTTGCTCCAGAACCCGCTCAGGGGCGGAACCCCCGCCAGGCCTAGGAACGCGACAGCGAGAGTGAACGCGGTTATGGGCATGCGCTTCCCGAGTCCGTCGTAGGCTCCGAGGTCCGCCCTCCTGAGCTGGAGTAAGACCAGTGCCGCCGCGAGGAAGGCGACCCCCTTCATCACGGCGTGGTTGAGGACGTGGAACACGGTCCCGGTCAGGCCCAGGGACGCGGCCGCAGAGCCGGGGGCATTCGAGAATGCGACGAACCCAATCAGCATGTACCCCGCCTGGGCGATGCTGGAGTAGGCTAACAGCCTCGTCATGCTCTTTTGCGTCAGGGCAGAGATGTTTCCGACAGTCATGGTGAGCACAGCGAGTACCGCGAAAACGTTCGCCAGGGTGAAGAGCGGGCTGTGGGTCAGGGCGTAGAACGTTGTGATCGCCAGGAGGACCCGGATCGCGGCGATGAAGCCGGCCTTCTTTGTCGCGGCGGCGAGGATGGTGCTGATGGTCGTCGGGGCGCCCTCGTAGGCGTCGGGAATCCACATGTGGAAGGGAACGATGGACATCTTGAAGCCGAAGCCTGCGACGAAGAGCAGGATCGAAACGCTCGCCAGGGCCGTGGACTGCGACGAAGTAGACAGCAGGGCGGCGAAGCGCATTGCCACGACCGAGATCTGGGTCGACCCCGTCAGGCCGTAGGCGAGGCTGATGGCGTAGAGGATGACGGCTGAAGACATCGCCCCGATGATCGCATATTTGACGGACGCCTCGTTTGAGCGGAGCTTCTTGTCGAACCCTGCCAGGACATAGGTGGGCAGGCTCATCAACTCCCAGGCCACGAACAGCATCAGCAGGTCTTCGCTGTAGGCAAGCAGGACCATCCCCAGGGCTGTGAAAGCCAGGAGGCTGTAGTAGACGGGGTTGCTGGTGCTCTTCTCGAAGTCGAATGAAGCCACGGTCACGGCCAGGGTCACGCCGACTGTGACGAGGGCAAATATGCCGCCGAGCTGGTCGGGGATGAGAAGCGACCCGGCCCAGGAGACCGACGATGGGTTGAGGGTGAAGAGTCCCAGGAGGACCATGGAGGCTGCGAGGACCACCGCCAGGACGTAGCCCGGCAAGTTTTCCGACCTGCCTTTGATGACCTGCAGGAGAGGGAGGAGGAGCGCGGTGGCGCCTATCATGACCACCGTCAGCGTGAGGTAGTCGATCATCTACCCAGCTCCTTCAGGAATTCGGCCACAGGCAGAGCAGGCGAGAGTATCAGGTAGGACGCGACTATCAGAATGACGAGTGGGATGAGATACACGGCGAAGGCGGCCACGTCAGGCCAACCCATGTCGTGCCCCTCGTGCCCGGGCTCCGGAGTGGAGAGGACAGTCCTCTTGATCATCCAGAGGAAATATCCCGCCGTTATGACAGGCACGAGGATCGAGATGGCTGTGATCGCCGACGCCGAGATGCCCGCGGCTATCACCATGAACTCGGCCAGGAAGCTCGAGAACGGAGGCAGACCCATCGCAGCCGCTGCGCCGAGGACCAGTATCGCCGCGGTCCGGGGCATGGTGGTGCCGAGGCCCTTGAGCAGGGGTATCTCCCTGGTCCCGGCCTGGTGCTGGATGTAGCCCGTGAGCATGAAGAGGCTCCCTACTGCGAGGGCGTGGGTGAACATCTGGAATATGGCGCCCTGGATGCCGAGATAATTCCCCGAAATCAGAGTGGCATAGGCTCCGAAGAGGACGAAGCCCATGTGGTTGATGCTCGTGAACGCTATCATCTTCTTCATGTCCTTCTGCAGCAGGGCGGCAATGGCGCCGTAGAACATCGAAAAGAGGCCGAGGGCCAGGAAGACCCAGGCGTACTGGACGGACGCGTTTGGGAACAGGCCGATGCTTATCCTTAGGAAGCCGTAGCCTCCCATCTTCAGCAGGACGCCCGCCAGGAGCACAGAGATCGGGGATGGCGCTTCGACGTGCGCGTCGGGGAGCCAGGTGTGGAAGGGCACCAGCGGCAGCTTGACAGCAAATCCGATGAACGAGGCAAGCAGCGGAACGTACTGAAGGGCGACGGGAATCTGGTGGGCCTGGAGCATCGTCTGAATTATTGGGATGTCGAAGGTGGGGGTTGACATGCCCATGTAGAAGTACAGGAATCCCAGGAGCATAATCGTGCTACCGGCGAAAGTGAAAATGATGAACTTCAGGGCCGCGTACTTTCTGCGAGGGCCTCCCCAGACGCCGATGAAGAAGAACATGGGGATGAGGACCACCTCCCAGAAGATGTAGAACAGGATGAGATTGAGCGATGTGAAGACTCCCATTATGGCTCCCTCGAAGAGGAAGATGAGGGAGTAGTACTCGGCCTGGTGGTGGTCAATGATGTTCCTCGAGCCGAAGATCACGAGGACGGTCAACAGCGCGGACACGAACAGGAGGGGGGAGCTGAGTCCGTCCACCCCTAGGAAATAGTCGAGGCCGAAGTTGCTAACGCTTATCCACGAATACTTCTCCTGGAGGGCGTACTGGCCAATCGCTGGAGTGCTGGCATAGACGTCCCAGAAGACGTAACCAGCGATCAGGAGGACCACGCCAGAAAGGGCGAGCGATAGGTAGATCCCCATCCTCTTGTCCATCCGGCCGACTGCGTAGACAAGCGGGGCCGCGAGCAGGGGGAAGGCGATGAGTAGGGAAAGTACGAAGCTCATATCTTACGCCTCCTTAGCCGCCCCTCCAGATGGCCAGCAGCAGCAACACTACGAGCAGTACGATACCTAAAGCGAAGACCTGGGCGTACTCCTCCACGATCCCGGTCTGGATTCTCCTGAAGGCCCTCGAAAGCCCCTGGCCCACCGATGAGAAGCCGTTGGCTGCGCCGTCGACTATTCTGACGTCGACCCAGTTCCCCGCGGTCGATAGGTAGACTCCGAAGATGGACCCCGCCTCGTTTATCCTGAACAGACCCAGGCGGTCGAACTTCTCGCTCAACCACCTCGACGCCCCGAGAGGTGCGTCGACGAAGACCTTGTAATAGATCGCGTTGATGTACCACCTGTTGTAGAGGAACGTGTAGAGGCCGTGCATGAAGCCCGTCTGGCCGACAAACCGAGTAGGCGGCGTCCTCCTGAGAATGTAGATCAGCGCCGCCAGAGTGAAGCCGATGGCCACAAAAAGGGCCCCGATCCCCGCCGGGAACGCGTCGAGAGCGGCAGACGGGGCGGCGAGAGCCGCGGTGGGGAAGAAGGAGTGAATGTAGCTTGAGGCAGCAGCCTGAAGTGAGCCGTCGATGTTCAGAGACGGGATGAGGAGCCCTCCGGTGGCTGCGATTCCGATTATGACAGTCAGGCCTGCAAGGATGGAGTACGGGACCCACATGATTGGGCTCGGCTCGTGCACGTGGTGCCCCTGTGCCTCGACGTCCGCCAGCCTCTTGCTCCTGTCCCCTAGGAAGACCAGTCCGAGCATCCTGAAGGAGTAGAAGGCTGTGAGCCCGGCGGTGACCGCGCCGACGGCGAAGAGGGCGTACTGGCCTGCCCCCCAGGCGGCCCCGAGCACCGCGTCCTTGCTGTAGAAGCCGCTGAACGGGGGTATCCCGGAGAGGGACGCCGCCGATATCAGGAAGGCCGCGAACGTGATCTTCACCTTGTCTCGCATCCCGCCCATGTCGTTGATGTACTTCGAGTCGGCGGCGTGAATCAGGGCCCCCGCAGTAAGGAAGAGGGTGGCCTTGAAGATCGCGTGGCTCATCAGTTGATAGAGCGCTGCCGAAAGGCCCTGGGAGAAGTCGGTAGAGAGCCCGGCGACCCCCACGGCCAGCATCATGTACCCGATTTGGGAGATGGTGGAGTACGCCAGGATCTTCTTCAGCTCGAAGCCGACAAGGGCCTGGCTCGCGGCGAGAAACGCTGTGAAAGCGCCGATCCAGGCGATCGTCATGAAGAAAGGCTGGACCGAGCCAACCCCGTATGTCGGGTTCGCCACGGCGATGAAGTAGAATATGGGCGCTATCCTCGCGACCAGGACCACCCCTGCCTTCACCATCGTCGCGGCGTGGATGAGGGCGGAAACAGGCGCCGGTCCTGCCATGGCGTCTGGGAGCCACTCGTGCAGAGGGAACTGAGCTGACTTGCCCACCGCGCCCCCGAATATCAGGAGGCCCACGGGGACCAGGAGGCCGTTGCTGTAGAGGTTCTGGAACCAGTGCCCCTGGTCCGCGGCGAGCTGGACGTAGTTGAACGTCCCCGAATAGAAGAAGAGTATCAGTATCCCGGCGAGCATGGCTACGTCCCCGACCCTTGTCATGACGAAGGCCTTCATCCCGGCCTGCGAGGGCGAGTATGCCTGGTCCTCACCAAGCGCCTTGTCCCCGGGGGTCCCCACCCAGTCCTTGGTCTCGTCCTTCCAGTAGTGCCCGATGAGGGCGTAGCTGCACAGGCCGACCATCTCCCAGCCTATGAAGAGGGACAGGAGGTTGTCGGAAAGGATGATCAGCTGCATGCTCCCGATGAAGAGGGTGATGAAGAAGAAGTACCGGTTGTGGCCCCCGTCCTCCTTCATGTATTCGAGGCTGTAGAGGACGATCAGGAAGCTGACCCAGGCGATCACGCTTGTCAGGACCGCCGTGTAGGGGTCGGTGAGCACCCCGAAGGTGAGGTTGAGCCCAGAGATCCAGGGGACGCTGGTAGAGAGGGGGGCGACGCTGTTCACAGTGAGGGACTGCCCTTCTAGCAGTGGAAGGACCATGGTCGTGGCGAAGACAGCAGAGAGGAACGAGAACCCTGCCGCGGCGTAGTCCCCCAGCCGCCCAGCCTTCCTGAGCGAGACTGTCACCAGTGCGCCGACGAACGGAAGTATGAAGATCAGCCAGACGAAGTATGACGGGATGGCGAAGCTCATCTACGCGATGCCTCCAGCGGTCAGGATGCCGGCGAAGCTCGTCAGGAATTTCGTGACCAGGTCAGGGTAGATCCCGATGAGTATCGAAGCTACAACAATGGCGAGGAGAGGGAGCGTCATCGTCAGGGGAGCCTCTTTGACCCCCTCGAGCCCTGACGCGAGCGGCCCGTAGAAGATCTTCTTGACCGGCCAGAACGTGTACGCGACGGTGAACAGGGTGGCTATCAGCCCGAGTATCGCGACAAGGAGGTATGCGGCCGAGCCCTGGGCCCCCTGGGTGAATATCCCGGCGAACATGATCCACTCTGCCTGGAACCCGCTCGTGGGCGGGACGGCCGACAGGATCAGCGCGCCCAGGACGAAGAGGGCCGCCGTGAAGGGCATCTTCGCCGCCAGGCCGCCCATCTGCTTGACGTCCCTGAGCCCGGTCTGGGTAAGGAGTATGCCGGCCACGGCGAACATAACGAACTTGCCGAGGATCTGGCTGCCGAAGAAGAACACCCCTCCCACCGCGCCCAGAGTCGCGGCGCTCGCTAGCCCGAGGATGGAGTAGGCGGTCTGGCTCATGGTGGACCAGGCGAAGATGTACTTGATGTCGTTCTGGGCCATGGCCACCGCGCCTCCGTAGAACATCGTGATCACCGCCCACGCCATCAGGGGGAGGCTGAATGCGCTGAAGATGGTGGGCATCCCGAAGAAGAGGATCCTGGCGATGACGTACGCCCCGATTCCAGAGACGACGGCCATGGTGGGGGCGAAGGAGGTGGGGGGCTCGGCCTCGGTGATCGGGAGCCACATGTGGACCCCGAAGACGGCCATCTTTACCAGCCAGCCGACCAGTATGAGCCCTACTATCCAGTAGGCGAGCGGGCTGGCTGCGGCCTGGGCGAGGGAGGTCGGCGTCAGGTCGAATGTGTTGGGGGAGGTAGACGAATAGAAGAGAGCGATGCCTGCCAGAAATATGAACGCTCCCAGTTGGTTCCAGATGATGTAGACGATGCCGACCCTCTCCTTCTGGACGTAGCCGAACAGGCTGATTATGACGAACGTAGGGATGAGGACGAGCTCCAGGAAAAGGTAGAGTTCGATCAGGTTGGTAGAAAGGACGATTCCGACGAGCCCTGCGGAGACCATGAGGAAGCTCAGGTAATACAGCCCGTACCTGGCAGGCCTGTCTTCGCCGTACAGCGCTTTGATCCTGTTTTTCATGTAAGGCATCGAATATACAGCGGTCGCGGCCAATACGAGGTTGACCAGGATCGCCACAGGGTAGCTCAGCCCGTCGGCGAGGAACCCGAAGGTCAGCCCGGCCGACGGCGCCCAGGTGTAGGACTCCGAGATTGTGGGGCCCCCAGAGAAGAGCTGCGACCAGCCCAGCGCGATGAGGAGGAACGTCGTGATGAAGAGGGCAGCGAACGCGACCCAGCCCACGAGCCTCCCAAGCTTGGGGGCGGCGAGGTAACAGATGGCGGCGGCAACGATGGGAACGACTACGGCTTGCAGGAGAAGATATTGGAACACTTGTGGTTACTCCAAAGACTCGCTTTCAAATCCAAGATTTGTGATCATGAAATCTATCCCTCCATGGACTTTAGCTCGCTGACGTCCACGTCCTTGTGGAGCCTGTAGGCGACCACGACTATCGCGAGGATCACCGCCGCCTCTGCCGCTGCCAGGGCGATGGAGAACAGGACGAACGTCTGCCCCAGGGCGTTGGGCGCGGCGGTCTGGGCGCCGCCCTCGAAGGGGAGGTACTGGCCGAAGGCGACGAAGTTCAGGTTCGCCGCGTTGATCATGAGCTCCACGGCGAAGAGCAGACGGAGGGCGTTCCGCTTTGTAACGAGGCCGTAGACCCCGATGCCGAAGAGCATCGCGGAGACGATGACGAAGTCCCCCAGGGAGTTCACTCGCTCTCCTCCCTGTCTGCCCTCGAAAGGGTGAGGGCTCCGACGACCGATGCGGCGAGCACAAGCGCCAGTACGAGCAGGATGGGCGCGTCCCCGGTGGAGATGAGCTGCCCGATGTCCACGAACGTCGCTGTGTTGACAATGTTAGTGAATTGTGAGAGGTTGGTGTCCACCACGGCGATGACCAGGGCGAGTATTATCGCCAGGCCCGTGAGAATCCCTGCGAGCTTGGTCAACGAGCTGGCGGGGAGCTCTTTGGACCACTTCTCCTCCCGGACGAGCATGACGGTGAATAGGATCAGGACGGCGACGGCGCCTATGTAGACCGCTATCTGGAAGACTGCGACGTAGGGCGCGTTCAGAAGGAAGAAGAGGGTGGCGACCCCGAAGAGAGAGCCCGCGAGTCCGATGGCGCCGTAGATTATCTCCTTCGCCTCGAGCGCCACGATGGCGCTCCCGACAGTGAGCACCATCATCCCGAGGAAGACGGCGTCAGCCGTACCTGACTACCCCCTTCTCCGTGTCGAACTTCACCTTGTACTTCTTGCCTTCGAGCTTGGGCGGGACCGCGAGCATGTCAGGGGTGTACTTCAGCGCAGTCTTGTCGTAGGCGGAGAGCTCGTACTCGTTGGTCATGTCGAGGGCGTCGAAGGGACAGGCATCGACACAGTTACTCGTAGCCAGACCCATTGGGGCGAAGGTGTGGACACCCTCAACAGTCACATCCATTACTCGATAATCAGCGACATCAATACTTTCGATTTTCCTAATTGGAAGATAGACATAGTCGTCTGTCAGATAGAACTTGTCGACAAACTTTGATGGGTGATAGTCAAGTTCTACTCCCCACACTTTGGCCAGTTGAATGGCCCATCTACCAAAGACATTGACATGATAAGATCGCAGCCTCTGCTCTTGATCTTCTTGCTCTATCAACCCGACTATGCCCAACCGGGCGAGAATTGATTGCTCTTGAAATGCAAGCACTTCTGATGAGGTTCTGAAATTGAGATATTTCTGCCTAGGCTGTCTAACTTTGCATCCGTCCCCTAACCATATTCCCTTCATGAGCTGAAGCAGCTTGGCTTTCCCCGAGTGGAACACCCAATCAGTTATCTTCTTGTTGGGCGCTCCCCTCCCAAACTGAGAGAAGAATCTAACTGCGAGGACAGAGCAGAGAACGACATCCACCCCATCCCCGGTCGCCTTTGTCACGCTGGGTCTCTTGCCGAAGAACTCCCTAGATAGCAATGAGATGTCTTCTATGATATGTGTCTCTTTCTTGTGAAGGCTAAAGTAGACGGCAGATGCATTACAAGAACCCTCGGCAATGTAATATCCAATTAGCCTGAAGAGATCCGGAGTTGTTTCCAATACAAGATGTTTCGTCATTTTGTGGCCAAACGGAATGTCTGTTTCGTACCGGTCAATGTCCTCTGTCTTCTTTACCACTGGATTGACGAGGTAGTCCCCCGCCTTCAGCGCTTCTGGCAAAGTTAACAATAGAGGTTGCAGTGTCCGTAACAACCTACCGTCCTTGCGGTTGCTAAGGATCCTCGAAGCCGCCAATATCCTGTGATCCTTGGTGCAAACTAGAGGTCTAGGTCTTCCGTAAACGTATATTCGGTAAAGCGGTCCTGTATACTGCATGTCCCAAATCTTCGTAACTGGCTTGTACTCCCCAGTATGAGTCAGCACCATCTCTCCAACAGAAATCGCGTTCAACGGCTTCACACCTGGATTCGTGATAACCGGAGTGTCCGGGTCTAGGCAAAGTCCACAAAAAACGCAGCGTCCATAGTCAACCGCAGGCCAGATGTCCTTCCTGTTCTGGGGCCTCCCTTTCGTGACCTTCTGCATGTCGATGGCCACGGCCACGCCGTCGCATGCGATGGCGCAGAGCTGGCATCCGGTACACTTCTCGAAGTACAGCAGGTGCCTCCCCTTGAACCCGGGCAGGCCCACCCCCTGCTTGGCGTCGTACCTGTACCCGGGCCCTTCGAGGTCGAGCTTCTGCTCGGGGTACCGGAGCGTCATCCTCGGACGCATCATGTGGCGCAGGCCGCTCCATGTCGCCACCAGCACCCCCTTGACGTAGCCAAGGGTTCCCATCTAGTGCACCAATCCGGACGAGATGATCACCATGGTGAGGAATATGTTGGCGAACGAGAGCAATAAGAGCTTCACCCAGCCTGCCCTCAGCAGCATATCGATTCTCAGTCTCGGCATTATGCTGCGGGGGAGCATTAGGAAGAAATCGACGACGAACACCTTCAGGATGAACCAGATTACGGGAGGCACAGGGGCAGGACCCAGCCACCCGCCGAGGAAGAAGGTGGTGAACAGGCCGGCCATCACGTACATCCTCGTGAAGTTTGCGAGCTGGAAGCTGCCGAAGAGCATGCTGGTATACTCAGTCTGCCAGCCGGCGACGAGCTCAGAATCGGCCTCGGGGATGTCGAAGGGTATCCTTTCGAGCTCGGCCAGGGCACCGACGTAGAAGACGATGGCGCCCAGCGGCTGGAGGGCGACGTACCAGACGGTGCTCTGGGCGGTGACTATGCCCATGAGGTTGAGGGAGCCTGAGAGGAGCACCACCCCCACAAGGGAAAGGATCATCGGGATCTCATAGGCCACGAGCTGGTGAAGCGCCCTGAGCCCGCCGAGGAAGGGGTACTTGCTGTTGCTGGCCCACCCGGCGAGGAGGACGACCAGGGGGGTGAAGCCGAGGATGGCGAAAATGAGGACGGCTCCTACCGATGGGTTGGCGATGTACGTGGAAGGCGAGAGCGGGATCAGGGCGACGAGCGCCCCGGCGACTGCCATCAGCGCGAAGGGAATCGCCAGGAAGGTTGCCCGGTCGACTCCGTTCGGGATGATGATCTCTTTGAATGCGAGTTTGAAGAAGTCGGCCACGTTCTGCAGGATGCCTTCTACCCTCCCGGCGTACATGGGTCCCGTCCTGAGCTGAATTTTCGCCGTCATCTTTCTCTCCACCCAGCCCATGAAGATGGTTCCGAAGACCGCGACGAAGGAAAAGCCAGGGAAGACGGTCAGGGCGAAGAGCGTCTTGAAAGGCTCCGTCGCGAGCATTGTCTGGGTGTAGGCTAAGGCCAGGTTGGGGTTTATCGCGAGCCGGATGTAGTCGGTCGGGAAGTGGAATAC
>JACWAI010000057.1 GCA_014874415.1 Nitrososphaerales archaeon | reverse complement strand
GGGTCGGAGCGGGGGCTGGAGCTGGCGGGGCCTCTGCCTTGCTCATCCCGCTCTTCACCGGCCGCTCAGTGTCGGCATCTTTCGTATTTTTTCCTGGAGAAGGACTATGCCCTGGATGAGAGCCTCGGCCCTCGGGGGGCAGCCCGGCACGTAGACGTCCACCGGGATTACGTCGTCTATTCCCCTGAGGACGTTGTAGGAGTCGAAGTAGAGGCCGCCTGTGATCGAACACGCTCCCATTGCGATCACCCACTTTGGTTCCGCCATTTGATCGTAGATGAGTTTCAACCTTGGAGCGAGTTTCCGAGTGACGGTACCCATCACTATAATCAGGTCACAGGCACGGAGAGAGCCAAATGCTTCCAACGTTCCGAACCTTTCGATATCGAACCTGGAGCCTGCTGCTGCCCCGACCTCGACAGAGCAGTTGTGGACGACCGCGTTCGAAACGAGATAGGTGTTGTCTGTGGTCTCGAGGTTCTTGACGTGCCCGGAGTAGCGTACCTTCGAAACCTTTCTGATTGGAACGATGATGAAATCAGAGTTGATTCGGAAGTCGGCTACCTTCCTCTTCGACTTTAGCAGCCAGATGGAATAGGCGTCTCTCGTTTTGACGGTCCTGCCTTCGATTTGTGCAGTTCCTTCCCCGGGCTCCTTCCTCAGACGAGCAAATCGCCCAAGCCTTGCGTAGGCCAGCTGAACCTGGAGGGCGAGAATCCTCGAGGTCGTGCTCGCTCTGTCGAAAACAGGTCCCCTCCAGTCCTTGGTCACATTGCCATCCCCCTTGTGGTATCCTTTCAGGAAGGACCTGAGGAGGGTCTCGTTGCGATGGTAGAGGATGAAATCTGGAATCTTCTTGTGCTCCGCAAGGTGACCGCACCACTCTCGAAGAGCCCGCGCTAGGATGCTTGAGGAAAATCTGACGACAAGAGCCGTTTCTCTTTCTCTGATCTGCGGGTTGTACCCGAGAGAGCGCACTATTGACGCTATGCGCTTGGCCAGATGAAGTTCGTGCTTGCCAAGGGAGAAGAAGACATCGTGGTTCTCGGTTGTCCATCCTTCCGCGACGTACATCCCGAGTAGCCAACATGTTCCCATCGACAGGGGGAATTCCAAAGGCGGGCTCTGCCTGCGTCCCTTGAGGATCGACAGGCCACGTTGAGTAGAGTACGGAGCAAGGGGTATCGTCCTTTGATTGACGAATCCCTTTACGCGGGGTATCAGAAGGCAGTCGTGGGTCGCCGTTGGGAATACAAAACGCCCCTTCACTTTGACAGGCGGCGCGCTGACTAGTTCGCCCGCTGCCTTCCATGAGGCTCTTGGCAGATACGCTCCTTTGCCGCTGCGGACTACCCTTGAAGTCGTGAGCATGGGGTGCTCCGGAGTGAGCAAGAGTGGAAGCATGCCTCGCCCGGTAACTTGAACGAGCTCTCCGGTGTATTCGCGGTCGAACGTACGAACAACTTCGACGTGACCGGTCACTCCCGTGACCTTGCCCCCTGGGGCGTATTCGGCTATTGTCTTGTTATCGCCGAGGATATCGGTGTCTGGTGGGACGCAGCATGCCGTCTCAAGGTGTACGGGCCAGAGCGAATAGAGGCGCCCCCAGTTGGCGAGGTATCGCATCGGGTCCCCTATGGCGTACTGCAGGACGTCGTCTATCTTGCCCACGAGGACCTGGAATGCCCCGTCCTTCTGCTGCTGGGCGACTACCAAAGCTCACGCCTCCCGGCAAGGACCAGGGCGAACGCCATGGGGACGAAGAGCATACCCATGAAGAGGGTGACGGTCCAGTCGGAGGAGAGGCCCAGGGCCATGGGCTTGTAGGCAGCGGCCCAGGCGTAGAGGAACATGCCGAGGACGTCGAAGACGATGAACATCAACAGGTAGGCGTAGTACTGCATCATGAAATGCATCTTACCCGCCCCCTGGGGGGCCTGGCCGCACTCGAAGGGCGCGTTCTTGATCGGGTTAGGGCGCCTGGGGCCGAAGAGGATCGGGATTATCATCACGGGCACCGTGAAGCCTACGCCCACGAGGGCCATCAGGAAGACGGTTCCCATGTCCCCTGTGAGGGCCATCGATAAATCGCGACCGTCTCACGCTATTTAAGATTGGCGTCAGATTCTGCAATGTAAGGGCTCGTCGATTCAGTCCACCCCGTGGACCTCCTCCCCCTCGTCCTTCAGGAAGGAGTGGAGGAGCTTGGTCTCGCGGAAGAAGTCCCGGATCGAGAGGACGCCGAAGAGGGTGCCGTCGTCGTTCTCCACGACGAGGTGCCTTATCCCGTTGTCCATCATCAGGCGGACGGCCTTCGACGGGCGGTCGGAGCGCCTGACGCTGACGAGCTTCTTCGTAGCCACCGAGTCCAGCTGGCCGGTGAGGGCGGTCCCCTTTGCGACGGCCCTGACGACGTCCCTTTCGGAGATGACGGCCTGGGCCTTTGCCGGGCTGGCCGAAGAGGCGACAACCAGGAGGCCGATCTTCTCACGGGCGAAGACCTCGGCGGCCTGTCGGATAGTGGCGTTGGGGCTGATGGTCACCGGGCTGCGCTTGACGAGCGCCTCGACCCTCAATGGGGCGCACCGGCGGAGGTCCGCCTCTCGATGGGCACGTAGGATGTCAGCTGCGGGCCGACGTAGTCAGAAGTAGGCCTGATTATCCTGTTATCCGAGTACTGCTCGAGGACGTGGGCGAGCCAGCCGGGGGCGCGGCCCACCGCGAAGACCGGAGTGAACAGGTAGCTTGGGATGCCGATGTGGTTCAGGGCCAGCCCCGAGTAGAGGTCGACGTTCGGGTAGAGGTTCTTCTCCTCGAGGAGGATTTTCTCGGTCCTTTCGATGATCTCGAGGGACTTCTTCTCCTCGTCGGTCTGGCAGAACTGCTCGGCCATGCTCTTCAGGATCCTCGCCCTGGGGTCCATCGTCTTGTAGACCCTGTGCCCGAACCCGTTGATCTTCGACTTCGATGCCAGCTTCGCATGTATGTAGGAGTCGACCTTGGCCGGGCTACCGATCTCGTCTGTCATCTCGACGACCTTTTCGTTGGCCCCGCCGTGAAGCGGCCCCTTGAGGGCGCCGACTGCGCCGGTGATCGCGGAGCAAATGTCAGAGAGGGTGGAAGCTATGACCCTGGCGGTGAAGGTCGACGCGTTGAACTCGTGGTCGGCGTGAAGGATGAGGAGGACGTCCATCAGCCTCGCGTCCTCGTCGCTGGGCACCTCCCCGGTGACCATGTAGAGGAAGTTGGAAGCGAAGCTCAGTTCGTCGCGCGGAAGGAGCACCTCCTGGCCGTGCTTGTGCCTGTGGATCGCAGCCACCACGGTCCCCATCTTGGACGCTATGGACATGGCCTTCTCCTGCTGGGTGTACATCGGGTCGTCGAAGACCCCCAGGGCCGCGACCCCTACCCTGAGCGCGTCCATGGTGTCGCAGTTGCGCGGCAGGGTGGATTGGATGGAAAGGAGGTCCCGGGGGATGGGGCGCTTGGCGGACACCTCGTCGTTGAACGACTTCAGCTCGTTGACCGTCGGGAGGTGGCCGTTCCAGAGGAGGTATGTCGTCTCCTCCCAGGTGGAGTGGGCTGCCAGCTCGGCAATGTCGTACCCCCGATATAGGAGCCTCCCCTCGTGGCCGTCTATGTAGCAGATGGAGCTCTTGCCTGCCACTACGTCTTCGAGGCCTTTCGCCTGCGTCGTGAGGCGCTGGACTATCTGGTCCATGGTCTCGCCGTACTTTCCCAGGGCCGCCAGCTTGGCCTGGGTCTCTTTCGAGACTTTCACCGTGGTGAATTCGATTTCCGCATTCTTGGGCATTGGCATGAGGTCATTATTTTGAATATATCCATTATAAGAGCGTTGCGTGCAAAAGTGAGCATATGCGGAGTCTTGCGTGAGATGTCCGCTTCAAGGGCGACAGGTAAAAAGAGGGGACGGTAGAGGGCGAAACGTGGTTCGTCTCTGACTCGGATCGCCGTGGTCGGGACAGGTGTGGCCGGGGCTTACCTCCTGAACCGGCTCCCTGAAGGGATCGAAGCCGAGGCGTTCGAGATGCGGACCCAGAAGAACTGGTACACCGTGTGCGCCTGGGGGACCAGCGAGCCGTTCATCACAGATATGGTCAAGCAGGCTGGGTTCAATTTCGAAGACTACGTCCTGCACAGGGGGAAGAAGATGCTCGTCGACCTGGGGGACGAAGAAATCAGCATCAATCTCAGGGGGCTGGTTACCTACGACAAGCACAGGCTGACCGAGGACATGCTCAAGGGGAAGAAGGTTCACTGGGGTGCCCAGATCAAGGAAGCGAACGGGAACTTCCAGGGGTTCGACACGGTCGTCGACGCGACGGGGATGCACAGGTCCCTCCTGCCGAAGATCAAGGACGACCTGCTGATCCCTTCGCTCGAGTACCAAGTAAAGTCGAAGGAGATCCCCTACGACGACTTTGTGATCAAGCCGTATCCGGGGCTGACTGGGTACTGGTGGTGGTTCCCCCTCGGGGACGGCATGGGGCATGTAGGCGCAGGGGACCTGAAGGGGAGGTACCGCTACGAGCTCGACGCGTTCGTGAAGAAGTACCACTGCGAGGTCGTGAGGAAGATCGGGAGGCCGGTGAGGGTGACGCCGCCGAAGTTCGCCGAGCCGTTCTACGACGGCAAGGTGGTGGGCGTCGGAGAGAGCATCGGGACTGTCTATCCGATGCTGGGGGAGGGCATCATCCCGAGCATGCAGTGCGCCGACCTGTTCGTGGACCACCTGGGGGACAGGGAAGGCTACAGGAAGGCGGTGCTCGAGCACTACAACATCTATGCGAAGGTGTACGAGTTCGTCAAGTCAAAGGTCGAGGACAGGTTCAGCCTCATGAAGATGTGGCCGACCCTGCTCTCCATCTACTGGTACATGAGCAGAAACGAGAGGCGCTACGGCCTCCAGACAAGGATGTCAGACTTCTACAGAATCGTTACGAGGCTGTAATGGCTTCGGAAGAGATCCGGACCCATTCTGGGCTGCACGTCGTGAAGGGGGCTGCGGAGCGCGTGCTGGGGGCGAAGAAGACGGCCGCTGTGTACGTTTCCGGGAGGCACGGGAGGCTGACCGTCCAGTACGAGAGGAAGCCGACCGACGAGGAGATGGCGAGGATCGAACGGGCCGCCAACGAGAAGGTGGAAGAAGGCGCCGAGGTGCTGGAGTTCGAGATGGAGAAGGAGGAGGCCGAAGGGCACTTCGGGGACGCGATATACGACCTGTTTCCCCTGCCCCCGGGGTCCACGAGGCTCAGGATAGTGAGGATCCCCGACTGGAACGTCAACTGCTGCAACGAGAGGCACGTGGAGAACACGCTGCAGGTGGGAAAGCTGAAGCTGGGCAGGGCCAGGTTCAGAAACTCGAAGAGGGAGCTGGAGATCGAGTTCGACCTGGCGGACTAATAGGTAATATTCCGGTTCTTTACGGCTCGCGGTTGGGCCCGTAGCGCAGTCCATAAGACATTGACGGTTAAATACAGATTGGCGCACCACGGTGAGGAGGTGAGCTCCAAAATGAAAATCAATATTCCGTCTATCGTCTTGGGCGCATCGACCTACCCTAACCGAAGTGGCAGATCCTACAAACTAAATGTCAGAAGTGTAGACCCATCACACGTCGACGTATTTTATGAAATTACCTCTGGGGCAGCGAGAAGACTGGTTTCCAGGAGATTTCCTAAACAGATTGAAATCAATTCCCGATTCCTTTGGGTGTTGGGCCTGCTGAGAGGCGAGGGCTTGAGGAGCAAGGGTGCCAAATCCTCAATTTACAGATTCAACATTGTGAACAACGACCTTGAAGTCATTCAGGCAGTCATCCGAATCCTTGACGAATCAGGTTTGGCTGTATTTGACGAGTACAGACTAAGGCCGGGTTTGATTCGGATTTCTTACGGACCTTATTGCGACACTTGGAAGGCGAGAAGGCATTGGGCTAGAGGACTTGGAATTCCGCTCGCCAAGGTGGAAATTTCGAAGCGACCAGAACCACAAAAACGAGCTCGTTTCGGAAGTTGCATGTTCACGCTTAACGATGTGTTATTGAGAAGGGTGATGGATTTGATTGCTCAGCGAGTTCATTTCATATTGTTCAGATAGAAGATATACACCTAGCATAGAACGGTTAAATCAGCAAAGCCAGGACGGCGGAACTTGGGCCCGTAGCGCAGATCCATAGGAGCGAAGTACGGACAGCGCGGCAGACTCGACGAGGTCGAGCCTCCTATCCGTCTGAAGACAGCTGTAGTGAGCTAACGCTCGCAGAGGTCGTGCGTTCAAATCGCACCGGGCCCGCATTCAACTCTTCACGCACTCGGTTTAGCAAAAGGGTCTCGGACCTGGCTATTTGGATTCTTATGCATCGGACCCAGATTAGGCCCCGGTTTTTGAGTTATCGAGTACCATGAACATATTGCCCAATGAGTAGGGTCTGGAAGATGCGTAGTGCTCCTTGCGCCCCCGCAGGGCGTGCCTGCGGGGTTCAGGAAATCTTCACCCTGACATCGGAGCAACCCACGAAGCCCCCAAGTTCATCTGCCTCTTCGCGTGCTAGAGATGAGATTTGCGTCGGGAGCCCTTTGAACGGCCTTATCTCCACCTCGAGGTGGTTTTTTCTTTTGACATGGGACCACACTCCTGCTGCCTGGCCGTCCACGAGAAGTACGGGCGAGACCCATCCCTGTGGCCTGTAGACCTGTGTGTGTTCAACTGGTCCTATAATGTTGCGGTGTGATTTGTGCCCCAATAGAAAGGAGTCGAAGAAAGGCAATAGCCGTACGACTGGTCCGATCAAGTGCGCTTTTGCCAGTTCTGGGAGGTCGTTCCGGAGCACCGTGGCGTTCCAACCTTCGACGTCCACCGGAACCATGTCCTCCTCGCCGAGAGACCAGACCCTTCTCGCGTCTCCCGCTGTCATCCCGGTCCAGATGGCGAAGTCGGAAATGGTAGATGGCCCGAAGGCCGTGAGGTACCGCCTCAGCAGCTCCTTCTGTGCTTGGGCCTGTGAGATGTCCTTCCAGTGGGGGACCCAACTGTCTGCCCGTACGAACGTCGATTCGTTGCCTTCGCTTGGGCCAGAACAGTAAACTCCTCTGGATCCGGCGAGGTGAAGTAGGTAGTTCGCCGGAAGAACGAGGTCGCCGAAGTCCACCCATGGAACCTTCTTCCTGTTCCCCCACCCTACGCCGCCGGCCTTGTGCCTCACCTTGTAGCCCATCGATTTCGACACCTTGACGGCTAGGTCAGCTTGAGTTATCGGCTCGTCCAGGGCATTCAGAACTGCGCCTACAAGCGCCTCGAGCTTCTCTTTCGGAACCCCCTTTCCCAAGACCCAGCGCATCTCTCGCTCGGCCCGCAGGGCGCTCCCCCGTACGAAGATCGACAGTTCGTCCGAAGGGAGAATGAACATCGTCCTTCTCATACACCAGGCTTTCGCCAGGCTGCGTTCTCTCCACAGGGCGGCCTCCAAGTCGGTAAGCTTCACGCCTCGGACCCGGGCCCAAATCGACATCAGACCTGCCAAAAGCAACTGGGCCTGAGCCCCGCAAATCTCTCCTGGGATAGAAGTCAACGCGCTCGAAGGCGCCCTCCGAGTGAGATGATGCCTGGCAAGTCTGAAAGCCGCAACCTGCTTCCAAGTGACCCGTTGGACGTCCTCGCCCGTTGCGGGATGCCTACTGGTCTCCTCGTTCAACTGATCCCCTTCGTATCTTATCATCAAAAAGCTTCACTGCATTGAAATCGGAGCAGAGTTGCTGTCGGCCGTGTCAGGATTGGCGCCCCTTCCATGGCACACGAGTCCGTTCGTTTTCATCTTAAATCCGGGCAGAAGGAATCCCCCAGGTTGGCTGAAGGCCCGGGCGAAGTCAGCGGTCTCCGCAAGGTCATCACAGTCAGGCACGCGGTCGCAATCTACATCAGCTCAGTACTGGGCGCTGGCATCCTCGTGATACCGGGGCTCGCAGCCCGGACCGCGGGGCCGGCCTCGCTCCTTGCCTGGGCTTTCCTTTCCGTGGCCAGCTACCCCTTCGCGTTCACGTTCTCCAGCCTTTCAGCCCGCAAGCCCGAGTCAGGAGGAATCTACTCGTTCGCCAAGGAGTCTTTCGGTCGGGGCATCAGCTCCATGACCGCCTGGCTGTTCGTGGCCTGGGTCGTCCTCGGAGCGCCCGCCATTACCCTCGCGGCAGGCTCGTACCTTGCCTATGCGTTCCCGATATCAGGACCCGAAGTCTTTGTGGTGGCTGCGGGGATACTCCTGTCGGCCTACGGGGTCAATCTCAGGGGGATCAGGCTCAGTGGGAGGGTACAGGTCGCTATGGTCGTGGCCATGGTGGGGATACTCTCTTTGGGAGTCGTAGCATCGAGCCCCCGGGTCAGCGCTTCGAACTTCTCGCCTCTCTTCCCTGACGGGTTCGCCTCCGTCGGGGTGGCTTCAGCCCTCATCGTGTGGTCCTACCTCGGCTACGAGAACGTCTCCAACATCGCAGAGGAGTTCAAGGACCCAAAGAGGGACTTCGGGAGGAGCGTTACTTTCAGCGTCGTTTTGATCAGCGCGCTGTACATGGCCGTGGCGTTCACTGTGGTGGGGACAGGAGCCTACGCGTCTGGAGGGGGGGTGACACCATTCGCAGAAATGATGTCAAATGTGTTTGGCACGTATGGAGGTGTCGCGGTTTCCATCCTCGCCGTGATCATAATATTCTCGACCGTGAACGCCTACACTGCCGGCATGGGACGGGTGGTGTACGCCGCGGCGAGTGACGGCAACCTCCCAAGGTTCCTTGCGAAGGTGGATCCCAAGTCCGGGGTCCCGCGCAGGGCGCTCCTGGCTCTGCTGGCCATGATCATGGTCAGCCTGACGGTCTACTATCTTGCGGGCGTCGACGTCCAGTCGGCCTTCCTTGCCACCAGCGGGGCAGCGGTCCTGACCTACGTGGTCGGATCTGCCTCGGGGATAAGGCTACTTTCTGCCAGGGGCGTGCGCAGGGTGCTCCCCTGGGTCTCGCTGCTTGTTTCTGTCATAACATTGCCTTTCATCGGCCCCTTGCTGGCGGCGAGCCTGCCCGTCGCGGTGGCTGGGTTCATCTACGGTCATTTCAGGGGAGGGAGATGAACATTTCAAGCGCCCGGTGGTCTGGCGAAGGTCGATCGCTTACGATTGACCAAGAACCATTGCCCCTTCGTTGGCAGAGCCACCCTCGGGGGATGATACGCCGCCGTTCAACAGCGTTTTGAGCCCTGTTCAATATTGCTGGATTAAGCCTTCAGGTTGAAGAGGGGAACCGAGAAATGAGCAAAGTAGTCGCAGTTTCAATCCTAGTGCTCCTGGCAACCATAGGGTTCTCCGCCTACGCGTACACGGTGTATCTTCCGGGGCTTTCAAACAACACCGCAGGTCAGGGGGGGCCCGGCACAGGCACCATGAACTTCTACCTCGCTGACCCGCCCCCAAGCAACGCCACCCTCAAGTATCTCCTGGTAAACGTAACCAGTATCACTCTGAAGTACTCGTCTAACCTCACTGAGATGAGTACCACGACTTCGAGCAGCTCAACGGCAAGCTCGTCGACAAGCACTTCAAGTTCGTCATCGGCTTCCGTTTCATCCAGCACTTCCATGGCCTCTACCACATCGACAGTCTCGTCATCGTCGTCATCCACCTCAAGCCAAGGCGGCTTCGAGAACAGGTACGTCTACAACGTTTCATCCAGCGTGGGGACGAATCTCAACCTGACGAAGCTTCAGGGCAGCGCCATGCTTCTCGGGGCGAGCAAGGTCCCAGCGGGCAACGTCACGGGCATCATCTTCAACATATCAGGGGCCGAGGCCTTCTGGACCAACGGCACACATACCCAGCTCAAGGTCGTCGCCGACGGGAAGCTCATGGTCAACGTACACTTCCAGATCCAGGCGAATGGAACTACGAACCTGACCTTGGACATCTCACCGGGAGGCATCCACGTAAGCCCGGGAGAGGCGTCTGTACTCAGACCCGTCGTCCACGTCACGGCGGTGAGCAGGGGTTCAAGTAGCACCGAAACCACTGAGACCACAGTAACAGAAACCAGTTCAAGCTAGAGTGTGAGGGTCCCATGACCCTCAGTCCTCTTTTTTCGTCCACATAAAGGGAGTTTTCCTAGTAGCCCGCAGGTATCCCGTCTCCCCGGATGTCGCATACCGCCTTCTTGTACCGACCTGACACCTCTACAGCCTGGCTCATTCCTGTCTTGCCTGGCATGGGGAGCCTTTGAACATCGAATCTTCCATCTGAGGGGATCTCGTACCCCTCCTCCACCAAGAGCGACCTTCCCCCGCCCCAGAGGAACCTAGGATGCGCGACGTTCTCTTCGGCTGACATGCGGTAGTCGACCGAGTTGGTCACGAAGAGGGCATGCTGGAGGGGACGATAGTCAGCCCCGCTCGTGCCCATGGCGAGGTACGGACCCCCCTCCTTTTCGAGTATCATCGACGAGAGCGTGTGAAGTGGGCGCTTGCGGGGTTCGACCTTGTTTGGTCCAGCCATGCTGAACCCCGACGCCCTGCTGTTGAGGAAAACGCCGCATTCAGGGATGAAGACGCGGGAGCCGAAGTGCTGGAAGAGGCTCTGTATGCCAGAGACTATGTTCCCATCTGCGTCGACGATGGAGAAGGCGGTGGTGTCCCCCTCGGCGACCTTCCCTTCCACCGCGGGGGACTGCTTGTCCGCCGATAGGAAGGCGTCAATGTCGATGCTACTGAACCTCGGGTCCCCAAGCATCTCGTCCCTTCTGGCGTAGGCAGGAAGCACAGCGTCCATGGTACGTGCGATCCTCTCCCGGGAGAGCGAGCCCACGTTCGACAAACCCGCGTCGGACAAAAGCTTCAGGATAAGGAGAGAAGTCGCACCCATGCTGTTGGGAGGCATTTCGAAGACCGTGGTGCCGTGATAGTCCAAAGTTAGAGGCTGGACCCACTCCGGTTTGTAATCCGAAAAATCTTCGAGCTTGCAGGGGATTCCGAGCGAATCCAGCGTCCCAGCTATCTTCTCGGCCGGCCAGTCCGAGTAGAAGGCTCCGGGACCGCCCTTCGCCACCTCCGAGATGATCCGCCCGAGCGCTTCTTGCCTGATCCATTCGCCGGGAACAGGAGGCTCCCCCGCGGGAGCAAAGACGCCTCTCGCCTCCTTTGACAAATCCTGATAGGCGCCAGCCACCGACCTGCAGATTCCTTCCCCTGCAGGGAAACCATTCCCCGCGAGCTCGACCGAAGGCCCGAGAAGGTCGCTGAATTCCGATGTCCCCAGCTTCCTGTGCATTTCCCAGACCCCGCCGATGAAGCCAGGAATGACGCAAGTAAGCGGGCCGAACTTCGGAATCTTCCCTCCTGCCTTGGTCTTCATGAGCTCGAGGGTGAGACCTGACGGGGACCAGCCGCTCCCGTTGAGGCAGCTTACCTTTCCCGACTTCGCTTCGTAAAACATGCCGAAGAAATCCCCGCCTATCCCGCCGGCCGGGTGGAAGGCTACCGCGAGTGCGAAGCTCGTCGCGACCGCGGCGTCAAAGGCGTTCCCCCCTTTGCGAAGGACGTCGTACCCTGCCATCGAAGCGAGGGGGTGCTCGCTGGCCACTGCGGCGTGCTCCGCTATGATCGTCTTGCTGAGCGTCATTGGGAGCGCCCTCCTGCCCTGCGTGTCTTAAGTCATGACCGGCTGCTGTTCATTGGATAGATCCAACTCTCAGCCTACCTAGATTGGTCTCGACGGTAACTTCTCGTCGGGAATCTATTTATAGAACAAACCCCCTGTAAGCGCCAGTCAGGCCCGTTACAATTGAGCCAGTCAGAGCTAGATGCAGTGCTGGGAACCGTGGAGAACCCGATACGGCGCAGGATAATCGCAAGGCTTAGCG
>JACWAI010000056.1 GCA_014874415.1 Nitrososphaerales archaeon | reverse complement strand
TCGCAGACGTTCGTATCCTCTACCTTTGGCCTGGGCCGCTCCTATGGCAACGCATCCCTCTATGCCCTTGCGGGGAGCATGGTGTGGAAGCCTTCGACGTATGACGTGGGGCGCACCCTCACGACACTGATCTCGTCGCTCGTGTCCCCCTCCAAGAACATCACCATAGTGTCACTGGCGCTGAACGAAACCGTCAACCAGAACGTCGTCGCGCTCCGGGCTGCGGTGTCTACGGTCGTCGCGCAGGACGGGACGGGCTCGGGGGTCCGGTCGGCGCTCGTGACTGGCGGAGATGCCGTCTCCCTCGATTTCGGGAACTCCGCCCAGTCTGACTTGGCTCTCATCCTCCCGATAACGATCATCCTGCTCATCGTCGCCACGGGGATCTTCTTCCGCTCCGCCCTCACCCCCTTCATTACCCTGGGGACCATAGGAGTGGGTCTCGGCATCGCCCAGGTCTTCATCGTCCTCGTCGGGACCTACATCGCCAAGGTCGACTTCGAAATCCCCACCATCCTCCTCACGATAATGATAGGGGTGGGGACAGACTACAGCGTCTTCGTGATAGCCAGGTACCGAGAGGAAAGGGTGAAAGGGGCGTCCGTCCAGGACGCCATAGAGACCTCCATCACCTGGGCGGGGGAGAGCATCACCACCAGCGGCGCCACAGTCATCATCTCCTTCCTCGCGCTGGCCTTCAGCTCTGTCACCTTCCTCCAGACCATGGGCTTCGTCGTAGGCCTGGGCGTGCTCGTCGCCCTTGCCATAGCCCTGACAATGGTCCCGGCGATAGTGAGCATGGTCGGGGGGAGGACTTTCTGGCCCTACTCTGGCGAGAGATTCACCAGGTACGCTGCGTCGGTCCTCTCGAAGCTCCAGGGGAAGAGGGGTTACTTCTCGAGGAGCGGTGCCTTCGCCGTTAAGCACGCCGTCCCTCTGATGGCCCTCGCCCTGGTCGCCACCGCGCCTGCCCTCTACGTTTACGCGAACTCCACCCCGACCTTTGATTTCCTGTCGGCCGCCCCTTCGAACCTCTCCTCGGTGGCGGCTTCGAACCAGCTGACCGCCGCCTTCGGGGGAGGGAGCCTCTACCCGACGTACGTGGTGATGACGTTCGCCCAGCCTCTGGTGGATGGGCATGCCTTCAACCCTGCTGAGATGTCTACTGTCCAGAGCGCGTCTTCCTACCTCGCCTCTTCGCCTAACATCCGAAACGTGACCAGCCCTTCAATGCCTTTCGGCACGCCCGTGGCTTACAACATGGTCAATTATTCCACGCCAGCCGGAAAGCAGACCTTCTCGGCCATCCTGCAGAGCTTGGGCAAGGACAACAGGACCGTCCTCTTCACGATCAACTTCGCCATCGACCCATACTCGACCCAGGCCATTTCCGACACCCAGGCCATCCGCCAATCCCTCCACTCCAACTACGACTCGGCGACAGGGGTGAGTGGAATCTATGTCGGAGGCGCGTCTGGGTCCATCCTGGACACCAAGATCGTGTTCGACTCCCAGTTCAACTCAATCGTCCCCATCGTTGCCGTTGGGGTCGGCCTCGTCCTCCTGGCTGTCATAGGCTCGCTCTTCCTCCCCGTCTTCGCCGTCTTCTCCGTGCTCATGAGCATCGTGTGGACCCTGGCCATGACCAAGCTCGTATTTCAGCAGCTGTACAACTACCAGATACTCTTCATCACCCCCTTCTTCCTCTTCGTGACCCTCCTCGGTCTGGGGATGGACTACAACATCTTCATCCTCACGAGGATCCGGGAAGAAGCGACGAAGGGGAAGCACCTGCACGAAGCCATAGTGAGCGCTGTAGAACAGACAGGGGCGGTGATCACCGCCGCGGCCGTCATCCTCGCCGGCTCTCTCGGGTCCCTCATGCTGTCGAGCGACCTCCTCCTCAAACAGATAGGCTTCTCGTTCGCCTACTCGATACTGATCGACGCCCTGGTCGTGAGGACATACCTTGTCCCAGCTGTCATGTCCCGGGTAGGAAAATGGAACTGGTACAACCCCGCCCCATTCATCAACCGTTCCAGGTCCCTCTTCGAAAGGGAAAAAGCTCCCGACACGGCTTAAAGCTGAGCAGTGGAGCGGCAGGTCATGCCCCACGACGAGGAGATAAGCGAGGAGATCCTGGAGGAGGGATGCTATCACCTCTCGAAGCTTGGCCTGTCGGACGAGCAGCTCGCGGCTCACTTCGAGGTCCCCCCCGAAAGGGTGAGGACCCTCATCCGATCCTATGAATCCAAGCTGAAATCGGGGGAGGCGGTCTCAGGAGAGATCGACAGCGCTTTCTGGGAGGACGTCAAGAAGGAAGCCGAGGGAGACGTCAAGCTGACCTTCCTCTCCGAAAAGGGGTTCCATCACGCCTGGAAGTCAGAGCTGCAAAAGCTTGACGGGCCGGCCCTGATGTCCATCTACGAGTCAAGCAAAGATTTCCTAAGCGCCGACCCCAACCAGAAGTTCTTGGAGGTGCCACCGCCGAAGGGGTACGACCCGTTGGCGATGGACAGAGAGCTCAGGAAGGCAGTCGAGGTCCTCGGGGAGCTCTTGGCCGAGAAGTGGAAAGAAGCGAAGTGAAACGGTCAGGCCACCAGGTGAGCAAACCATATAAGGTAAGAAAGTAAGCTTAGTCCGTGGTAAGGGAGGAAAGGTTGGAAGTGGTCGTCGTGAGCAGCAAGGGTCAGGTGGTGATACCCCAGAGGGTGAGACGGAAGCTCCGCATCGGCGCAAAGAGCAAACTCCTGGTGTATCCATATGATGATGCGCTCGTCATGAAGAAATTAGAGGTCGGCGGCTTCGAACGTTCGATGGTAGCCGTCTACCGGCGGGTCGCCGCGCAGAGGGCAAAATACGGCGCCTTGAGTGACGCCGAAATAGGCGAACTCGTCCAGAAGTACAGGCACGGCTAGAGCTGGAACGTCGGATGAGAGTGGTGCTGGACATTAATGTATTGATATCGGCTCTCATCAGGGGCGGGAAACCTCGGCGCCTTCTAGGAATTCTGTCTGGCCGCGAACACGTCCTGGTAGTTTCAGAGTCAATCATCGCGGAACTGTCTAGGGTAAGTGCGGACGAGAAAATCAAGAGATACATGGACGACGGCGATATCGCTGTGTTTCTGGGGACGATTCTCTCCGTGGCCGCTTTCGTGAAGCCGAAGTCCGCGGTCAAAATTTTCGGCAACCCTGACGACGACATATTGGCTGCGGCGAATGAGGGAAACGCTGACCTCATCGTTACCGGCGATAAGCACATCCTCGAGCTAGGTGATTTTGAAAGGACGAAAATTGTCACCGTCGCGAAGGCTCTTTCCATGCTGGAACGGAAGTGATGGCCTGACAGGCCGAGGCGTTCAAATCGCAATTCCAATTGATTCAGGCCCGTGCAAAGGAATCGCACCCTGGAAAAATTCGACCAAGCCTTAACTAGTGGAATCGGCCGAGGGAATTCGAAAAAGGATGCCGCTGGACTCGGTCGACAAGCAGAAGCTGACTGAAGTCCTGGGCCGTTTTCAGGGAAGGAAGGTACTAGTAATCGGGGACCTCCTCGTCAGCCGCTTCGTGGAGGTCGCGGCGCGGAAGCTGGCCAGGGAAGCTCCGGTCCCTGCGGGGGATTTCGTAGGTCAGACCCTCCTCCCTGGCGGCGCCGCCAACCTCTCCAGGGAGCTCGCTTCCCTCGGGGCGTCAGTCCACCTGGTGGGCCTCGTGGGCTCGGACGAGTACGGCAACTGGCTGAAGTCGGAGTTCTCGAAGCACGGCATTTCATTCGAGGGGGTCATCACTGACCCCGCCCGCCCCACCTCGCTGAGGACGTGGTACATGGTCAACACGTTCCACATGCTCAGGATCGACAAGGAAGACAGGCGCGACATCCCTCTCGCCATGGCGAAGAAGCTCCTCGAGGAGTCGACACCGCTCATCAAGGACGTGGACTGCGTCATCCTCTCCGACTACGATCGGGGCGCCATAATCAGCTACCTCATCAACGGAGTGGTCTCCGGGGCGCACGAAACAGGCAAGATAGTGGTGGGCCAGCCGAAGATGCACCACTACCTCGACTTCTCCGGGGTCACCTACGTAAAGTCGAACCTGGAAGAGGCAGAGCACGCGACGGGCATGGCCATGGTCAATGAGACGAGCCTCAGGAACATGGGCGTGAACCTGCTAAGCCGCCTCGAGTCGAAGGCGATCCTGATCACTCGGGGGGAGCAGGGGGTGACGCTCTTCGACAAGGACAACGTCACCCTGTTCCCGCCCATAAGAGGGAAGAAGAACCTGTTCAGCAAGGTAGGGGTCAGGGACGCCATGACGGGGGCGTTCAGCCTGGCTGTGGCGTCGGGGGGGAACCCGTACCAGGCGGCGATCCTGAGCAACGTGGCCGGGGAGGCGAGGAGCGAGCTCCCGCGCATCGCGTCGCTGTCTCTGCACGACCTGGAGGCGAGGGCTCAGGGAGCCGATGACTTCGTCCGGAACATCGTCCAGGTCCCGGTGAGGCGGTAGGGTTGGAGACGGCCCAGGAAATAGTCAGGCTGAAGGAGTTAGCGAGGAACACGCGCAAGCTTATTCTCGAAAGCCTCGCGGAAGCAGGGTCCGGGCATCCGGGCGGCTCCCTGTCCGCCGTCGAGCTTCTTGTGACGCTTTACTTCCACGTGATGAGGCACGAGCCGAAGGACCCGAAGTGGGCTGACAGGGACAGGTTCTTCCTCAGCAAGGGGCACGCGGCTCCCCTCCTCTATTCGATCCTTGCCCAGGCGGGGTACTTCCCTGTCGAGGAGCTCATGACTCTGAGGAAGATGGGTTCCCGCCTCCAGGGGCACCCCTCCATGGGCATACCCGGCATCGAGGCTCCAGCCGGTTCAGAAGGGATCGGGCTCTCGCTCGGAGTGGGGACCTCGCTGGCCGCGAGGCTGGACCGGAAGCCGTCGAGGACGTACGTCCTGATGGGGGACGGCGAGCAGCAGGAGGGGCAAATCTGGGAGGCGGCCATGGCGGCGTCGAAGTACAGGCTCGACAATCTCACTGCGATAATAGACAGGAACGGGATACAGCAGGACGGGCTCACCGAGCAGATAATGCCCCTGGAGCCGCTGGCGGCCAAGTGGAGGGCGTTCAACTGGAACGTCATCGAGGTCGACGGCTACGACTTCTCTCAGATCATCGACGGATTCGACCTGGCGGCGAGCACGAAGAACAGGCCGACAGTGATAATCGCCCACACGGTGAAGGGGAAGGGTATATCGTTCATGGAGTGGTCCCCGCACTACCACGGCACTCCGCCTGCCAAGGACAAGCTGTCGGACTTCCTCAGCGAGCTGAAGTGATCACTTGAACGAGATACGGATCGCCCCCTCGATACTCGCATGGGACCTGGGGGACCTCGAACGGGCGGTGGAGATATCTGTGGAAGGGGGGGCCGACCAGGTGCACCTCGACGTGATAGACGGCCACTTCGCCCCAAACATCACATTCGGACCCGGAACAGTCAAGGCGCTGAGGCCGAGGTGCGACCTGAAGTTCGACACTCATCTCATGATCGATGGCCCGCAGGTGTACGCTGAGAAATTCCTCGATGCAGGGTCCGACCTTCTCACTTTCCACGCCGAAGTCCTCGACGGCAAGAGCTTCGACATCCTGCACGGCCTCGTGAGGTCGAAGGGGAAGGAGGTCGGGCTGGCGGTCAAGCCGAAGACAAACCTCCCTAAATGGGCGATTGACCGCCTTGACAAGATCTCCACTCTGCTCGTCATGACGGTCAACCCGGGGTTCAGCGGCCAGGCCATGGACATGTCCGTCATGCCGAAGCTCCAAGAGATTAGCAAGCTCGTCGAGGAGAGGGGGCTAGACACAGACATAGAGGTGGACGGGGGGGTCGAGCCGGAGAACGTGCACGAAGTCGTCAAGAGGGGAGGGAACGTCCTGGTGGCCGGTGCGGGGGTCTACGCCAAGAAGGACCCAGTCAAGGCCATATCGGAGCTGAGAACGAAGGCGATGGACTCGAGGAAGTCACTTTAATGCTCTCAAAGCAGGCGGCCATGCGGGACGCCTACGGGGAGGCGCTCCTTGAGTTGGGAGCGTCAAACAAGGACGTCGTAGTCGTAGGCGCAGACACGACTGGGTCGCTGAAGTCAGGGGTCTTCGCAACCAAGTTCCCGGAGCGTTTCTTCAACGTCGGCATAGCAGAGCAGAACCTGGTCTCCATCGCGGCCGGCCTAGCGCTTGCGGGCAAGGTGGCTTATGCGGGGACCTACGCCATATTCGTCCCAGGCAAGTCGGTCGACCAGATCAGGAACAACATATGCTACCCGAACCTGAACGTGAAGATAGTTTGCTCCCACGGCGGCATATCGGTCGGCCCCGACGGCGCCTCGCATCAGCAGGTGGAGGACATAGCGATAATGAGGGCCATCCCCAAGATGAAGGTGATAGTCCCGTCCGATGCCGTCTCGACAAAGAGCATCATCAAAGCCATCGCCCCCATCCCCGGCCCCTTCTACGTCCGCCTCACGCGGTCCTCGACCCCGGTGGTGTACGATTCAGGGTTCGAATACGAAATCGGCAAGGCGCAGGTGCTGAGGGAGGGGGGTGACGTCGCCTTGTTCGCGTGCGGCATAATGGTCCCCGAAGCTCTGAAGGCAGCGGAGTCTCTGAAGGCAAGCGGGGTGGCGGCGGCAGTCGTCGACCTTCACACCATCAAACCGATCGACTCCGACACGGTGGTGAAGTTCGCAGAAAAGTGCGGGCGCGTCGTCACGGCCGAGGAGCACAACATCATGGGAGGGATGGGTTCGGCTGTCGCAGAAGTGCTCGGAGAGAAGCGCCCCACGCCGATGAGGCGCGTCGGCGTGATGGACACGTTCGGCGAAAGCGGGGACGCGGCAGAGCTCCTGAAGAAGTACGGGCTTACTGCCGCCCACATCGAGCAGGAGGCTTCGAGCCTGGTCCGATCTCGCTAGTCTAAGAGAACGAGTTCGCGGAAACTGAACTGGAATGCTGCACTGTGGGGCCCGGGCCGACCTTGGGCCGGCTACGCCGGGCCCCCTCGTGCGGTGTCGTCCTCCTCTACGACCCGCAAGGGCCACGCCGAAAGGTCGGAGGCCCTGATTCCGAGTTTTGATGCGTTCCTCAGGATGTATCTGTCGCTTGTGAGGAAGGAGAGCCCCAGGTTCTTTGCAGCGGCGATGTGGAAAGAGTCGAAGTAGCTCAGGCGCCCCCGTCCACCTGACTTCATGTACATCGATATCGCGTCCGCGGCCATCTGCCCAGTCATGGCGCTGGCCACATGGGGGATCGACCTCATGTCAGAGACGAATTCAAACGTCATGCTCAGAGGATAGCCGTCCGACCTCAGGGCGGTTATCGCATCGTCGTAAACCTCGGAGGATGTCTTCAGGACAATCCGTCCGGCTGCCGCTTCTTGAATCACCCTCGCCGCCTGCTCCTCGAGCTTTCCTCCGCGCAGATAGAAGAAGAACAGGTCGGTGTCGGCTAGGAACTCCCTCGCGTCATCTCTTCGCGGCAAGTTCTTCTCCCTTCTCTTCGAGCTCTTCCCACTCGGTCCTGATGAGCCTCCGGTATTTGCCCCTGAGCTGTTCCACGGTCGCCAGTGGTACGAGCTCAACGACGTTTCCGCGAGCGCTCACCTTGAATCGCCTGCTTCGGAACCTCTTCCTGATTTCGGCGGGTATGAGGACCCTCCCTTTGTCATCTAACTCGACTATGGAGCTCATTTCCCACTCTCCCACGGGTGGGAGGCATTTAAGGGCAGCGCTTCCTGGAATCCCCAGACGGCACGGTCCTGGTCGAAACTAAAACAGCTTATATAGAAAATCTGGGGCCTGCTCCCAGGTTGAAGCTCTTCCTCGACACGGCAAATCTGGTGCAAATCAAGAAGCTCAACCAGATGGGGATCGTCGACGGGATAACGACCAACCCCACTCTGGTGGCGAAGGAGCCGGGGGATTTCGAGGACATAATCGCAGCCATTTGCAGGGAGGTCAAGGGGGACGTCAGCGCCGAAGTGGTGGCCACCAACTTCGACGGCATGGTGGCCGAAGCAAGGCACCTCTCCACCATAGCACCGAACGTAGTGGTGAAGATACCCATCATCCCCGAGGGGCTAAGGGCGACCAAGGTGGTAAGCGGGATGGGGATACGGGTCAATATGACCCTGGTATTCTCGGCGAACCAGGGGCTGCTCGCTGCCAAGGCGGGGGCGTCCTTCATCAGCCCCTTCATCGGTAGGCTCGACGACATAGGGCAGAGGGGGATGGACGTGGTCGAAGACCTGGTGAAGATACGCGACAACTACCACATGAAGGCGGAGGTCCTTGTGGGGAGCATCAGGCACACGCAGCACGTCCTCGAGGCGGCCAAGGCGGGCGCGGACATCGCGACGATGCCGGCCGAGGTCATGGAGAAGATGATGCAGCACCCGCTCACGGACGCGGGGCTGAAGCGTTTCCTCGACGACTGGGAGCAGGCGAAGAAGGCGAGGGCCTCGATCACGGTATAGCAACAAGTTTTTACATCATCAGTATTCGACATTTCCCGATGAAAACATACACACTACCACCACTGCCATATGCGTACGACGCCCTTGAGCCGCACATTTCAAAGCAAATTATGACGCTTCATCATGACAAGCATCACCAGGGATACGTCAACGGCGCCAATGCTGCGATGGAGAAACTCGACAAAGCTAGGAAGGGGGAAATCCAGATTGACATCAAAGCCATCATACGCGACTACGGCTTCAATGCTGACGGGCACATCCTCCACTCCCTCTTCTGGCCGAACATGGCGCCTGCCGGCAAAGGAGGCGGAACTCCAGGAGGGAAGTTGGCCGACCGCATCAACCAGGACTTCGGAAGCTTCGACAAGTTCAAGGCGCAATTCTCTGACGCTTCGAAGACGGTCGAAGGGAGCGGTTGGGCCATGCTGATTTACGAACCTGTCAGCGACCAACTAATCATTTCACAGATAGAAAAGCACAATCTGAACCATATCGCCCAATCAGAGGTTATTTTGTGCTCCGACCTATGGGAGCACGCGTTCTACGCCCAATATTTGAACGATAAGGCCAAATACGTCGATTCGTGGTGGAACGTGGTCAATTGGTCGGAAGCTGACGCACGCCTGGGGAAGGCACTACGATAGGCCTCCCCAGCCCACGTTTTTCCTTCTCAGCTCGACTTCCCTATCTTACTAATTCACGGGAGGGAACAATCGAATTGCACAGTGGCGAGTCGAGACTAACGGAAAAGCCGCCGAACTCGCCTCTCTATCCCACACTCTCTTTCACCGATTCTCCGAACTTCCGACTCTGAGCGATCAGATAGTCGATGTCCTCAGAGGTGTGGTTAGTCGAAACACCACCTGGGTGTCCTGGCAGCAGGAAGATGCCTGATGCCATTAGGCGAAGTGCGTAATCATGCTTGGTCTTCTTGTCCTCTCTCGCGGCTTCCTCGGCGTTACTGGGGTCGGCCCCAAAATGAGTCAGGAACAGCGAACCTAGTCCTGTCGTGTGAGCTTCGACACCGCTTCCCGCGAACTCCCGGTCAATCCCTGCTCTAACCTCTTCCCCCATCCGGCCTAGCTTCGGATAGACCGTCCCAGCATGCTCCCTCAGGTACCGAACGGTGGCTAGACCTGCGACCATCGTCAGGGGATTCTCCGAGAATGTCCCTCCCCCGATTGAGACGAACTTCTCCTTCCTCGTGGGGTCTGCCAGCGATAGTATCTCATTCCTCCCACAGACGAGCCCCAGGGGGAGCCCTCCCCCCGCTATCTTCCCGAACGTCGCGAGGTCGGGGGTGACCCCGTACAATTCCTGCGCTCCGCCGAGGGAGACCCTGAAGCCTGTGATTATTTCGTCGAAAGCGAGAAGGACCCCTTCCTTGTCAGCAAGCTCTCTAAGGCCCTTCAAGTAATCCTTGTCGGCTGGTATGCAGCCGCCTGCCCCTAGCACCGGCTCGAGGAAGATTGCCGCCACATCTCCTCGCGACCTCCTGACCTCGGCCTCGGCCGATTCCAGGTCGTTGAACCTGACGTTCTTCACATACGCCTGCTCCTCCTCGGGTATCCCCGCGCTCTCGGCCCTGTCGAACGGCTTGTGCACCCCCTTGTTCAGCTCGGTGTTGTACCCGTGCCACCCTCCGGCCATCTTGATGATGACCCTCCTGCCCGTGAACGCCCTGGCCAGCCTCACGAGATACATGGTCGCCTCCGCACCGGTGTTGCAGAACCTCAGCTTCTCGGCGCAGGGGACGGTCTTCTGTATCTCCTCCCCCAGTTCGACCGAGAGTCTGCTCCCCAGGCCGTAGTGGGTCCCGTTCGGCAGCTGGCTGCGCAGGGCGTCGACCACCACCTTGGGGGAATGACCTAGGATGAGCGCCATGTGCCCCATCCAATAGTCGGTGTACCTGTTCCCGTCCTCGTCCCAGATGTGCTGCCCCCTGGCTCTGCTCACTGATATGGGGTACGGCTCGTAGAATCTGGCGTTGTGGTTGACGCCGCCGGCGAAGACCCGCTTCGCCCTTTCGAAGAGCTTCTTCGAGGCACCCGTCCTGTCCTCGTACCCCCTGGACATCGGCCCACCTGCCTCTGTTTCCGTTATTTCAACCCGTTCTACGCACAAGAGTAAAGAGCCACGCCCTGAACCTCGGCTAGCGGATGGAATTCACCGTCCCATTGGACACCCCCTTCAGTTTGGAATACACGCTTGAAAGCGGCCAGCTGTTCCGGTGGGAGAGGAAGGCGGAATGGTGGTCGGGGATCGTCTCGGGGTCGGTCCTGAAAGTTAAGCAGGAGGGGGACGTCCTACGGTGTTCTTCAGGATCAGACCGCCTGGACAGCTCATTCGTCTTGGACTACTTCAAACTGGACGCTGACCTTGACCACATACTGTCGGGATTTTCAAAGGACGAGACAATCACCAGGGCCGCCGAGAGGTACTACGGGCTGCGCATCGTCAGCCAGGATCCTTGGGAATGCCTCGCCTCGTTCGTCCTCGCGACCAACGCGAACATACCCAGAATCAAGAAGATGGTTTCAGCCGTCTGCAGGCGCTACGGAGCGCCCTTCGAGTTCGAGGGGGAGAGCTACTCGGCTTTCCCGGGGCCGGAAGCCCTGGCTCAGGCAAGGGAGGCGGACCTGTCAGAATGCGGACTCGGATACAGGTCGCCTTTCCTCAAGCACGTCGCGGGTGCAGTGGCCACCGGCGGGGTGGATTTCGCACGCGCCAGGAGCCTTGGCTACGAAGACGCGAGGAGACTCCTGGTGAGCGAACTCTTCGGCCGGAAGCTCCTCCTTGGCGTCGGGCCCAAGGTGGCAGACTGCGTGCTGCTGTACTCGTGCGGCAAGGACGAAGCATTTCCCATCGACGTATGGATCGCGAGGGTCCTCGCCCTGAAGTATCCTCGCATCCTCGGCCCCACGCTCAAAAAGAAATTGTCAGCCGACGACAAGTTGAAGCTCTCTCCGTCCCACTACGACGCGATATCGAAGAAGGTCAGAAACTACTTTGGGGGCTACGCCGGCTATGCCCAGCAGTACCTCTTCATGGCCGCCAGAAATGAGGTCCTCTAACTAGGAGTCGGCCTTCTTCTTCGGCTTGGCTTTCCGCTTCGCCGACTTCTCGGCCTTCTCTCCCTCCAGTTCGATCGCCTTCCCTGCGCGAGCGGCCTCCCCCCTGACCTCCCTTTCGACCTTCGCGGCCTCCTCCTCGACCTCGACCGCCTCAGCCTTTACTTTGACCGCCACTTTCTCCACCTCTTGTTCCAGCTCCCTGACCACGCGTTCTGCCTTTTTCGCAGCCCCGGGGTGTGACGACCACTTCTTGAGCGAGTCCACGTTCCCCTGGATCACGCTCCTCCTCCTCGAGTCGAGCCGAACGCCCCAGCGTGTTGCAAGGCGCGGAGCCATCCCGGCTCCGGAGATCTCGCCCATGGAGAAGCCTCTCCCAAGTCGGATGACTACGCCAGTCCCATGCCTTGACGTCACCATGGCATCGGGAGCCCTGCCCGCTGGCCTAGCCGGGGCAACCTTGCGTCTTTGTGGGGCTCTCCCTACCTCCTTCTTGATCTTCTGTCCCGCTTTCGCGATTCCTCTCCCTGCCTTGATAACCTCCTTCTCTACTTCGCGTCCTGCCTTGTCGACCTCTTCTTCGACCTTCTTCGCCTTGGACTTCTTCGGCTTGGAGCTCAACTGCTTTCTGACCCGCCTTTGCGGGGGATAAAACGGTTCCTCGGCCGTTCTACGCCTTTGTCTTCCTGAGGCCCCAGGCCATCGATATCGCCCCCGCCGCGGTAAGCATCGCCCCCGCCAGCTCGATGTACGCGTTCTTGAATACCAGGTATCCCGGCACGAGCACCGCGTCCGCGCCTACGAGAAGGACGAGGAGCCCGAAGGCGAAGTAGCGTCCGCTGCCGATCTGGATTGGGGTTAACACCCTGCCGCTCGGGAGCGTGACAGGTGTCGCCACCGTGGGCAGCCTCCTGAAGGACGGGAGCCCTCCCTTCATCAGCCCCATGGGGAAGAACATGACCCCCAGCGCCAGGATTATGCTCGAAGTGCCCTGGGCCGCCGAAGGCTCGGGGCTTGAAATCACGCAGTAGCAGGCGTCCCCTGAGCTCGTCATCACAGGGAATATGGAACCGTTGTAAAACAGGCTGCTGAACAGCACCACCCCTATCAAGCCCAGTATCATGAACACGACCGAAAGGGCCAGGAACTCTTTGTCCAAAGCTCGTTTCTTCGCGAGGCCTTTACCTTTCTTAAGCGTTTCTGGGAGAAATAGTATTCACTCGGGCGGTCTCGCTCTCCTCAGGACGAAGCCAGCGGCTATGACGCCGATTACCACCACTATCAGCCCGACGGAATTGGCGAGGGTGAACGAGGTGACGCCCTGCGACTCGGACGCTCCCAGGGCGTAGTAGAACAGGTATCCGAGGACGGCGAGCCCGATAAGAGTGATTGGAATCCAGAGCCTCAACCCGGCCGTGCGTTGCTTGGCCCGCCATATCCTTTTGCAAATGGCAGCGTCTGAGGCGTTCCTTGGGAGTTAAGTGTATTCGGTAAATGTAACTGCGTTGAGCGAGAAGCCCAAACATCCAAGCCAACTGGGCGAGCAGGCAATACTCCGTGAGAAGGCCCTCATGCTCATGAGCGAGGGGCGTTCGCTGAGAGAGATTAGTGGTGCCCTCCGAGTCCAGAAAGAAACGTTGCGACGGTGGATAAGGGATGGGCCTCCGCGGAGGGTGTGGCGGTACAATCCTGACCTGACGCCTTCCCCAGACTTGGCCTATGTTGCGGGTTTCTACCTGGGAGACGGGGAGGGCGCGGGCAATGGACACAAGGTCAGGTTCAGATTGGCAGATTCAGACCAACTCGGTTATGTTAGCGGATTGGTGGCCAAGATTCTCAGGAGAGAGCCAAAGCCATTCACAAGAGACCGTTCGTTCTACGTCGTCGATTACGACTCGGTCGCTTTGAGCGACTATCTCAATCAGCCTCTAGCTATTCTTCTCGATTCTCTTGAGGGCTTCGAAAGCGAATTCCTCCAAGGTTTTTTCGATGCAGAAGGGTATGTGACCTGCAACGTCGACGCAAAGGCCAGACGAGTGCGTGGCTTTCAGATAGGAGCAGCCAACACCAATATGGAGTACCTTGACGCATGCAAGTCACGCTTGGCAAAGTTCGGACTTGCTGGTCGAATCCGAGTAACCAACAAGCGCGGGCAGACCATGAAGGTTCGCGGGAGGACTTGGATTAGACGTAATGATGTCTACCATCTGGTTCTGGGCTCGATGTCAAAGGTTAGGATTTTCAATGAGCTTGTCGGGTTCAGAAACGCAACAAAATCTCAGAAGCTTAACGACCTTGTTACGATGATGAAGACCAAGCCGCCAGACAATACGGCTGGTTCATGGCGCGCTATCAAAAAAAGGGTAGAAAATGGGTCAGAATACCCAAACAGGGCTGATTCTTGCTTGTATCCCGCAGGTCGGATTCGAGCCGACGACACTCCGGTGACTGTGGCCTGAGTAGGCTGAACGGGTCAGCCGATGGCCGACCTCTACAGCCGGAAGCTATTGGCCCTCGTGGGGTCTACCAGGCTGAGCTACTGCGGGACGGGCGACCGACCTTCCAAGATTTCTTAAGCATTTCAGGCAACGGGGCATTTTACGACATCCCCAAGTCAAGAGCCCGAATCAGGGCTTGCCAGGGGGCTGTCCACTGCCGATTCCCGTCTAGGCAGGAGTTATCGCCGCTAGTGGAACCCGACAAGCTGCCCTCTGTGCCCTTCTGGCGTTGAACGCGACGAACAGCGGGCTCGCTACCAAGAGCGGGATGCTGACCACGATGAAGAGGAACTGG
>JACWAI010000055.1 GCA_014874415.1 Nitrososphaerales archaeon | reverse complement strand
GGGTGGAGCCCTGACAAGTTGATAATCGAAAGGTTCGGCCTCAATGCAGACGCCATAGAGAAGTACAACCTTACGTGGATCGAGAACCTGAAGTCGAGCTCAGGGAGGGAGGTCGACGACCCCGACTACGTCGAGAGGTTCGGGAGGAGGAAGTGCGAGGCGAACGCTGTCTTCAGGAACGACGAAACCCTCAGGGCCGGAAGGAAAATGTGTCGCCAGGCGATAGAGAAGTACCTCGGAGAGGACGCGCTCCAAAGGTTGGCGGGGAAGGAGGAAAGAACGAGAAGCGGCAAGCTAGCCAGCGTGTACAACAACGATGTGTGGAGGGATTTCGACGAAGAGATACTCAAAATCGTGGACGTAATGAAGGAAGAGAGGGGCAGACATGTTGATTTGGGCAAGAACGAGAGCGGCTCTCAAACAGGCGCCGAGGCCCCGCTGGACGTTCAGGTGAACGGTTTGCAATATGGAACATGCCCCTCCTGCGGCACGAAATTCGATTATGACGACCCCGAAGACATAGGGAGAATCCTAAGGTGCAGGACGTGTCACGCAAGCATCAGGCTGAGGGAAGGGTAGATTGAGCTTCCACCGGCGGGTCGCCTGATTGTTGAGCCGTCGAGAGAAGAGAGTTATCGTCCAGGGTCCTCTCGAACTGCAGGCATACCTCGACTCGTCGGGGGAAGAGGACCTCAAAGCAGGAATCCGGGAGATGTTCCAAGTCTTACAAGCCAATCCTGCGGCTGGAGAGCACGTCAGAAGGAAGCTCTGGCCTGAGAAGTACGTCAAGCAGGGAATCAACAACCTCTTCAGGTACAGAATCGGTGACCAGTCGAGAGTCGCCTACACCGTAGTATACCGGGACGCCACGACATGTATCGTCAGAATCCTCGATTTCTTCAAGACCCACAAGGAGTACGAGAGGGTCTTCGGGTACGGCTGATAAGATCAGCGCAGCTGCACACCGGACTTGAGCAGAGCCCTGAGCTTGGGGTTGTCGGCGGCCACCCAAATTATGTGCCCGTGCTCGTCCAGCATGATCTTGCTTGAAGCCTCGAGGTAACCCAGGATCGTCTTGAATGTCTGGTACTGCATCTTCTTGGGGAGGCTCCTCCACAGCTGCATCCTCGTCGGGTATTCGTCGCTCCTCTTTATCGCCCTCTCTACCATGAGGATCGTGTCGAGGTTAGGGGCGTGAAGCAAACTGGTTTTCATTGCGGGCTCGATAGAGTGTTGACGGGTAGTTATATAAGTATGTATGACTCATTCGGATCCCCCCGCCCCGAGTCACCTTACAGTGAAGTAAGCCAAGTCAATCGCTCCCCACTCGTCTGCGGCCAATACGGTGTAGTCACCGTGAAAAGGATGGAGAGTGGCAGGCTGCGGGGTGCCTTCGCCCCCTGTCCAGTAGCCTGCTGCAAGGATGCTCGTGGTGATGTTCCAATTCTCCATTCTACCTGATGGAGGATAGACGAAGCTAGCTTGGGACGAATTCGCCACGAACATCCACTGTGCAATGGTGTATGCCTGCGTCGTGCAGGATGAGAAGTAGGTGGTGTTGTAGAGTGTGAGCGGCTTCGCTTGGGAGTAGTTTTCGAGGGTGTAGCGACCCTGTAGGATGGCCAAGCCTATCGGAAAGAGGCCAGTGTCGCATGGGGCGAATGGGATGAGGTTCCCCTCTGGATAGGCCCAATTGTTAGCAGACGTGACCGAGTTGTTGGCGCTCATCGTGTTGAATTCTTTGACGCTTATTCGGTAGGTCCCATTTCCGCCGGGAGTCACCTGAAGGTCGAGACGAAGACCTGGCGCCGACCCGTTCAGGAACGCCGAGGTCATGATAGCTCGATCCCCGTTGCTGCGGGATACGAAGTAGTTCGGCATGTAGAACGCTGAAAAGGCTAGGAGGACGACCACGGCCACTATCGCGACCGTCAGGACCCCCTTTCTGGCCGCGTTCAATGTGGAAAGCTCCTGTCAGGCACCATGTGGGTGCAGGCGGTGCTAGCCAATCCTTGGCTCGTGTACGTGTTGCAGGAGCTGCCAACCTCGTATCTGTGAAGCTCGGCGTTCCATGCGCCGCCGTATCCAGTCAGCCTAGAACCCAGGGAGCCAAGCCCGTGGAAGAAGATGCTACTGTCTC
>JACWAI010000054.1 GCA_014874415.1 Nitrososphaerales archaeon | reverse complement strand
CGTATTCGGCGTTTTTCGCTTTTCGGGTTCGAAATCCCAAATCAGGCGATTTCGGACTTATTTCGCAAAAAGGAAGCTAATTTGAGGAGTTCAGAGATTGATACCTAAACACATACGATTCTCCATACATACCTGATTCCCCAACTAAGAAGGCTAGTGCCGCTCCAAGCGATTCGTCCAACATTTTTGAGCTGATTGAGAACCAAATGGCTCTCTCGCCCATTTGTTGATTTGTGCGACACTCGCTCGTTATGAGCATCTACGCCAGAGACCTCACACCGGAGGAGGGGAGGAGGGTCAAGCACGAGATAAGGCACGGCAAGGACCCGATAATGCTGAAGCGGTGCCAAGTGATCTTGTGGTCTGCGCAGGGCTCGACTGTCCAGGAGATGGCGAAGCTGACCCTCCTCAGCGAGTACCACATCAGGGAGGTGATTCGCACCTTCAACCAGGGCGGGGTCACAGCGATAAGGCCGAAGAAGGGAGGGAACCACACCCTGAAGTTCACCGAGGAGGAGAGGGCCTCCGTCGCGGAGCTCGCTCAGATCCCGCCGAAGGTCCTCGGCTATCCCTTCAACTCCTGGTCACTCTCGAAGCTCCAGCAGGCCATAGACGAGCGGGACATCCTGCCGAAAGGGAAGAAGATGAGCGACGAGGAGACAAGGCTGATACTCAGGGAGAGGGGCATCTCCTACCAGAGGACGAAGACCTGGAAGGAGTCGAACGACCCAGACTTTCAGGGGAAAAAACAAGAATCAGAGAGCTGAAGCGGATAGCGCCGCGAGGCTACCGTCGCGGGGAGGAGTGCCGACCCGCAGAGGAGACCACGACAACGACCACAGGCTCTGGTCGCCTCATCCAGCAGTCTTCATCACCCTACTTGGAATCGTGCGTCACAGTTGCTGACGGGGAGTGGGGCTTGACGGGCACCACCACCACCACCACGACGACGACGACGGCGACGGCGACGACCATCACAACCTCCTCTTCCTCCCTCCTTGAATACAGGGGAAGGAACTTCGTCGTCATCGCGTTCGACGAGTTCGGCCCGATAGAGGTCAGGCCGCAGAAGGGCTCCAACTGGGCGAGGGAGAAACATCCCGACAGGGTCCCGGCGACCTACCGCAGGGATTGTGGTGTGAGGCACCTCCTCTCGTCCTACGACCTCACGAACGATGAGATGCACGGGCACATGAAGGATCGCAAGAGGAATGTCGAGTTCTTGGCCTTCCTGAAGTATCTGAGGAGCGTCTACCCGGCGTTCGTCCTCATCTACCTGATACTCGACAACTTCGACCCACACTGCGTCCCGAGGGTGGTGAGGTATGCCCTCGAGAACAACATCTCCTTCGCATTCACCCCAACCAACGCGTCCTGGCTCAACCCAATCGAGCCACACTTCGGGCCGCTAAGAAAGTTCGCGATATCGAACTGCAATCCTGCCGACCACAGGGAGATTGCGACCAGCGTGCGCAGGTACATCGCGTGGCGAAACAGCCACCAAACACCTCCGAAGAAGGCCGCACGCAAAAGGGCCAGGGAAGAAAGGCCGTATCTATGCGGGAGATGTGGGATAGAACTCTTGGAGCGGCACTAGAATCCTGGTCGCTACTCTGACGCATTCTCGGGTGTGGTCTTCCAGCGTCTCTGAGTTCCCATCTCTACTGCTCTTTGCCAGAATATCCAATATTATCTTTCTACGGTCCACTCGTACAGGTGTACAACGTAGTCGCTGGACTCCGCATCTGATGGATGGTAGAGCTCCCTTCCCTCCACCTCTGGGCAGGTTGAGTCGTATGGTAACAGCGCCTTGAATCTGGTGAATGGCCCCGAGAACCGGGGGACCCCGAAAATACCGTTGTCCATCCACTCGGGCAGCCTGAGAATCAAACCAGGCGCCGAAAAAGATTCAGGAAGTAGGGTGGGACCAATATTCCCCTTTGCGCGCAGCTCTAGGTCTGTTTCTCTCGCAAATTCAACCCAGGCCAAGTCTTGCGATCTTCCAAACCTCGGGGATGAAACTGGGTATTTCATGGGTTCTAAGAGAGACATATTTGTTAGGTACAGATCAAGGTGTGGATGAAGCAAGACCTGCCGATTTGTCAGGCCTTGCCCCTTGTGATGCGGTTGTAATCTATGCCCAGAATACTCAAGCCTGTTGGTGCGTTCGAGTTCAGAGCCGCTGCCCGAACAACGGAAGTCGAAGCCTATCCTCGTGTCGCTGGGCGTAATCACTCTCCCGGCGCATGCGCTTAGCATCCCCAGGATTGTGCTGAAGCTGGGCAGGGGCGTGCACAATTGCGTTCCTGTGATAACAAGAGGGTGACGGAAAGACGCGGTGAACCCACGAAGGCGCGCATGGACGGCTTTCATGGAGCTATGTCAACAGGTTACTTATTTCTCTGGCCGCGTCGATTGGCGTGCCTACCAAAAACTGGACGTCTTCCACCTTCGATT
>JACWAI010000053.1 GCA_014874415.1 Nitrososphaerales archaeon | reverse complement strand
GGAGCCTCGAAGCCAATCCTCCTGAAGCCCGGGGCCGAGCTGCTGGCGCGCCACTTCGATCTGGTCGCCGACACCAAGATAGTGGGCAGCGTCGAGAAGCTAGACCAGGCGGTCCCGTACTTCGAGTACGACGCCGAGTGCAGGCTCTACAACGCCGAGGGAGAGTTCGTGGGGAACGGGGTCGGCTCGTGCAACACGGGAGAGTCCCAGTATGCGTCCATGTGGGTCTTCCTGGAGGACCTGCCGAAGAGCGTCAGGAACCCCGAGGAACTCCAGACGAAGGAAGAGGGTGGAAGGAAGCAGTTCAGGGTGCCGATGTCGAGGGAACAGGCCTTCAGCTTGGCCAACACGGTGAGGAAGAAAGCGGGAAAGAGGGCGTTCGTCGACGCCATACTGAAGGTGACCAACAGCAGCAGGCTCTTCACGCAGGACGCGACGAATGGGGAGGACTCGAAGGACGACCGTGACGACGGCGCTGGAAAGGGGCCGCACGGACCCGGCGGTGAGACGACAGGTTGAGCCTCGGAAGGTACGGGGCAGACGACCCAGACTCCAGGAGGGTCCCCCTCAACATAACGGTGGACAAATGGGTGAGCGACGCCCTCAAGAAGATAAGGAGCAAGAACAGCGTCAGCGACATGGTAAACGGGATCCTAGCCATAGTGGTGAGGCAGTTCGACCCGGGCCCTTCAGCTCCCATGGTCTACGAGCTCGAGAGGGTGCTGGCTGAGCACGAGGCAAGGGCGAAGGCATCGGGTGACCCTGAAACGCTGGCGGCCGCGGCGATGCTGCGGTCGAAGTTGGAGCCTTACATGGACCTGGCCCACGGCGGAGCCGATGGGGAGGCAGTCCTTCCAGAAGCCGGTATGAGAAATCGTCCAGTCGCACCGGGGGAACTCCGGGGAAACGACGCGGATTTGCAGGACCGACCGGCCCCGGTCCAGAAGAAGAGCCTTCCCGCCCGTGAGGATTTGCATTTCACCCCACGAGGCTACGACTGGTATGCGGTGCCCGTGCTCTGCCACGAGAAACCAATGACCTACCTGAGAAAACTACGTGCCTGGAAGTGCTTTGTGTGCGGGGGTCTGCTTGCCGAAGGCGGATCGCCCCTGCCCACAGGCGGGCGACCATCGCCATGACCTACGGCTTCACCAAAGGGCGGACTCCGTGGGATCGGACGTTCCTGGAAGTGCTGGCGAACGGACTGGCAAACGAGGAAGGGAGCGACGAAGATGTCGGCATGAGGGGGGTCGACGTGATGAAGCGCGTGGACCAGGCTCTGGTGGAACGCGGGATGGCCGTCTTCAAGGACGGCCTGTTCTACCCGACGGGGAAGTTCTGGAGGGCGTTCAACCACGCCCGCGACCATGTCATCCACCATCACATCCGCCGGGGGCACGACTTCATACTGATTCCCTCGATTATAGTCGCGGCCCAGCTTCTTACTCCGACGGACGGCCTCGGCCCGCCGGGGCCGTCAGGGGGGAACGCCATGGATGTGGCGATGGCAGCCAGGTACCTCGCTTTCCGGGTCTTCAGGTATCTCGAGCCTTCCGAGCGACGGAAGATGGCCAGGCTTAATCTCAGAAGAATCGTAAACCGGTGATTCCCTCTCCCGCGCTCCACCGCGGCTCGTCTGGCTGAAGAGCTGTCCTGTCGCTCCACGCCAGCCCTTCCTTCATCCACGCTCCGGTCATTTCGTCTGTGTTGATGGTCCTTTCTCCCCCCCGCACCTGTCTGCGAACCGGCCCAGAAACCTATGCGCATAGTCTGAGCGCGGCCCACGCGCATTTTATGCGCACGAATTACCAAATACCCACGGCGGTCGCTTCCCCCCGGTTTCGATGAACATCGACAGAGAGACCCAGTCAGAATCCCGCGGAACCGAGGTCCTCGGCCCAACTGAATTTCGTTCTGAGCTTCTTAACGGGAAGGGACGACATTTCGCCGTCGTTCGTGTTAAATTCGAGGTGCGGCCAAAACAATGATGGGAGACGGTCCACGCCTCGGGTGCCCCTACTGCGGCTCGGCCCTGACTGACAGAAACGTCTGTCCTCGCTGCGGCACAATCTGCGACAGGTGCGGCACCCCCTACAAAGGCTCCTACTGCGCCAGATGCTACGGAGGGGAGGCGCCGTACATCGCCCCAGGGACCAACACACAAGGTGAAGTCGCCCCGGCAAGGTACGACGGCATCGTCAGGCCCAAGATAGAGGGCGGCGGCTCGGTTTCCAGGAGGGAGGCCCACTTCCTGGACTCCACATTCCTCCGCGAAGGGGCGAAGGAGACCCATGACAAGGCGGAGAAGGCGGTGAGGTTCCTCCGCCTCTCAGACGAGGCGAAAAGAATCCTGGCCGAGCAGGTCGAGACGATGGCCTCGAAGCTCATGAAGTCTTCTGGAGGAACGATCAATCGCGAAAAGGCGGTCCTCCACGCGCTTTACGTCGGAGCGAAGGCTCTGGGCATCCCCGCCACCGAGGTGCAGGAGTGCCTGGCCAGGTCCGGGTTCAGGATGAGCCTCGACTCCATCACCGTCAGGGTGGAGTGCGAAGGCCCTGACTCTGTGGAAGTCTTCGTCAACGGCTCGCCGAGGAAGGCGCGGGCCGCGGCCATAGGGGGAAGCGAGGGAGAGACGATGAGGAAAATGGCCAGGATGACGAAGGGTTCCGGTTCAAGTTCCCCCGGTGTCGTCTACTGCTCTGTGAAGGTGCCCCTCCTGCTGGGGGACGCGCTCGACAGCGAGGGGGACGTGCTCGTTCATTTCGAGAACGCAAGCATAATCAACTTTCCACCAGGTATCAAGGCAGAGGTGCTGGACGACGACCAGTCTACCCTGAAGGTCAGGCTGGACCCGAGGAAGTGCTTCACCTACTACAGGCTGCTGAAGGAGGTGGCGCTGAACCCCTCTTCTCCTCCCGCTACCGGCCCTTTCCCGGCGACTTCTGCAGCTGCCGTCATCATCAATCCCGACCGGTTCATCAGGCGCTACCTGAACATCGATGCCAGATACCCAGTCTCTTCGATGCTCGCGAACGCCGCTGGCTGCACCCAGCAGCTGAGATCCCTCGCCCTGGCGGAGTTC
>JACWAI010000052.1 GCA_014874415.1 Nitrososphaerales archaeon | reverse complement strand
GAATACAAGGCGCTCATCCCCAAGGTCTCGTTCCCATCCGTTTCCAAGAAGGTGGACGAGTACGATTTCACTGGCATTCAATGCGAGATTGCTGGAACGGAATACTACCACCACACAAACTCGTTGGCCTTTCAGAACATCTGTAAGGAGGGGGTCCTCCGCCCTTCCACTGATCCCCTCTCCGACGGCACCGTCAACTTCACCCTGAACCCGAACTTCCATCGGTTCGGCAGTGTCCGGCTCGTCATGGACCGGGAGAGGGTGGACAAGGCCGCCCACATCACTCCAATGGTCTATGTCACTGATGAGTTCCAACGAGGTGAGCTTGACCGTCTTGTGGAACTTCGGCAGAGTACTTTCCTCGGCCACGGCCAGTACATCGGCCGGAACCGGATAGAACAAGACATCGGGGTCGAGCCTCGGGCCTATCTCAACGAATGTAAGCGGTTCACCAAGGACCCTGTTCCCCTGACCACCGTGAAGGAGGTGGAATACTGGGTGCCGTGGCATTATGGCAATGACAGTTCCGGCTGTAATGTGTTCCCACAATATTCAGACTTCACCGCATGGGCCACCGGCGTTCCGCAGGCATTGGCTAGGTTACAGACGGAAGTCCGCATGGCGAAAGATTGCGCTTCGGCTCTGGGCGTCCCCTTTTCCGTGAAGTCCTGTTACCCGTTCATGGTCTTGGACCGGGATGAGCGTGGCCGGAACATGATCCCGTTGACGCCCGCCGTCCTACAGGACATAGGGGACGGCAAGACCCCCGAGCCGTCGGAGTTCTTCGTCTCTTCAACAAACGGCGAGTGTTGCTGTGCTCCAGCGGAGCTTCCCAACACTCCACTGCCGAGCGGAAAGCGTATTACCTTTGAACGCGTTCTTGAGGGCCATGCCTGAGGATGAAGGCCCTAGTCCCGAGTCCTCCACGGGGATCAACTGGGACAACGTCTTGAAGACCATCGAGACGGAAGGGGAAGAGTACACGGATGAGTGCGGGAACCGGGTCAAGTCCCTGTACCTCGGTAGTGTACTCTCCCTATCCCCCTCCGGCAAGTACTACACTCCGTATGCCTCGGGCAATGTAGAGCCCGAAGAGGCCGAGGCCGACCAAGCATGGTACAACGCCGTGGACGAAGAGGCCGCGATACGAGGCCTGACCGTCGTGCCCGGCGAGGGAGACCCCACCGACCTGATCGTGCTCAAGGTACTGGGAACCGATGAGAACCCTGCCTGTGAACGGGATAAGCAGGCCGCCGCGGATAGGCACCGCCCACACCTGTGACCGCCTCGTCCATTTCCCCGTTACAGCATCGCCATGCCACGAAAGGGGAGCTGGAAACAATTGACGCCGTCCTCACCGACTATCTCTTCTTTGCGACCGGGGTCGATGGCATCCTCTGGGACGAAGGCCGGTACAAGGACCCCACCGTCCCCTGCCACTGCCTGACCTACGAGAAGACCTCTGGAGGGGAGTCCTCCCTGTGCTTCAAGAAGGGCATCATCGGCACCTTGTCCCAGGACCAAGAGGCGGAGTTCTGTAAGGTCATGG
>JACWAI010000051.1 GCA_014874415.1 Nitrososphaerales archaeon | reverse complement strand
CATCGGCCGAAGCAAGGCTGTCGCGAAGTTGGGTTCAGACCTTGCCAAACCTGGCGGTCTCACCGTAGTAGATCCCGCAACGACGGAGGAGTTCCTCAGGCCGATTCCGGTGACCAAGCCTATGGTTGTCGAGCCTCGCGCCAAGCCCTGCTCGAGCCACCACCCTCCTGAAGGTCACCGTCGCAATCTTGTTTCTTGACCAGATGTCCCCAGAGTAGTCGAAGACGAGCCTGTCGGGGGGTGCGCCCTTGGTGATCTCGCTGACCGCCTCCCTCGCCTCGACGCTCATGTACGCCACCCTCGCCCTCTTTCCCTTGGTTATCTCGGCCCGCAGGGTGGCTCGCGCTGGCTCTGCCTTCAGGTCCAGGTCCTTCACGGTGAGGCTGAGGGCCTCCGTGAGCCTCATCCCGCTGCTGAGCGGGACCAAGATCAGGGCCCTTATGCGGGCGTTGGGCTTCCCCACGGTCAGCAGCTGCCTGACCTGCTCCAGCTTCAGGGGCTCCTCTGCTATCTTCATCACCCTGGGAGTAGATACCTTGTTCCTGAACTTCTTCTCGTCTATCTCGAACCCGCAGAAGACAAGGAACCGCTTGACTGCGCTGTTGTAGTCGACTATGGTCTTCGGCTTGAGCCCTTTCGAGTCCAGCCAGCCGACGAACTCGTCCATGGCCTCATAGAGGTTCGCCTGTGTGAGCCCTATCCCCTCCTGGTCACAAAACTGCCTGAACTTCCTTATCCCGAACGAATAGAAGTGCTTCGAGTGGACGGAGTGGCTCCGCCTGTAGATTCCTTCGATGAATCTGTCCGCCTGGTCCCAGTCGAGCATGATCGCCTATTTGCAGGCGATATTTAACGTCCAATACAACAGAATTGGTGGGGTCGGCCGGATTTGAACCAGCGATCTCAAGCGCCCGAGGCGACTCCCAATCAAATGATTGATTGAAGCCTAGACCAGACTAGCCGACGACCCCATCGAAATCCCGCCTCTTTGTCTCGCTTTATATGCTATCGGTGTCCGAACCCGCGAAGATGGATGGCAGAGCTAGCTCAGTTTCACCAGCTGGCCGGGTTCGCTGGCAGGGGATACGACTACTGCCGTCCCGAACGCAATGATCTCGTCCATGGTCGCGCCTATCTCGGTCGAGTCGAACATTACGCTAAGGACGGCGTTGGCCCCCATGCTGATTGCTTGGTCAGAAAGCCGGTCGAGCGCCTGCTGCCTTGCTTGATGAGCCATCTCAGTGTATTCCTTGATCTCTCCCCCCATTATGGTGCGCAGGCCAGCCATCACGTTACCCCCTACCCCCCTTGACCTGACTGTGATTCCGTAAACCAATCCCAGAACCTTGTCGACCTTGTAGCCTGAGGCGTAATTGGACGTCAACAGCATCATCTTACCGGGATGCCCGCCCAAGGATGCCCCGCAGCTCGGACAGAACGTTGCATTGTCAGGAACCGGCTTCCCGCACTGACTACAGTTCATGACTCCGCTGAAGGAGCTCGGCCAGAAAAGGGTTGCCTTGCCCTCACCCGATGATGCCGGCCACTTCCAGGATGTCGCCGTGACCGCGCGTGAAGTCGTTGACTGAGAGGGACGAAGGCGAGACGAACTGAAGGTCCTTGAACCAGGGGAGCGTCCTCAACCCCTCAGCTTCCTTCGCTGATACTTCAGCCTCATAGACGAAGCAGATGTCCCAGTGGGGTGGTTGTTCTGTGCTGGCGACGTCCCCCCTGACGTGTGACTGGACGTCAAGCAGGCGAATCCGCTTCTTGGGTAGGCGGAGTTTGATTTGGTCTCTCAATACGCTCGCTGCTGCGTCGAGGGGAGACTCGTACCAGGCGAGGTGCCTTGCGGGGAGCAGGTACTTGTCGCTGCTCGCGTAAGTGGGAACGAACTTCTCCCCCACGAAGAACCTCTCGACCCAGACTTCAGGCTTGGCCATCTTCCCCACCAGGACCTTCCCTCCTCTTCTGACTAGGACGAATGAGGATAGACAGACGCCTCCAGGTGGGACGTTCCTTTCGTCGAAAAGTGCCTTGCGCCGCTCTGAGCTCATAGTGAATTCGGAGCCGGTTTCTATGCATAAGGCTTCCTGTTTCCTTAATAGAGCAGAGTACCGCAGAGCCGGTGCCTTGGAAGCAGTTTTCACCTACGTTGGCATAAGGGTCAAGAACATGAAGAAGTCGATAGACTTCTACACCAAGTTCCTCGGGATGAAGGACAAGGGACATACTCGAATCGAAACCACAAAAGGCGACGTGGAGTTCCTTGAATCCAGCGACGGCAAGTTCGGCATCGAGCTGAACCATTATGACACTGACAGTCCGTTCAACACAAAGTATGTGGTCGGAGAAGGATTGGACCATCTCGCGTTCGGGGTGAAGGACCTTGACGCGGCTCTCAGGGAGGCCAAGAAGTTAGGTTACAGGGCCCTCAAGGAAATAAGGACCGAAAAAAGCCGGTGGGCCTACGTGGAAGACCCGAACGGCATCTGGATAGAGCTCTTCAAGACGAGTCAGTGACACCCTCCCACGACCGGAGTTGTGGGCTTCCAGCGAGATGGTGGTTCTTCACCATGTTTGGGATTGCTAAGGTTTCGTAGCCAATCAGGGAGTACGAGTTGACGAGGTTGTGTGACAGTTTGTGAAGGTAGTCTTTCCGTTTGTTAACGGTGTGATCTTCAAACCTGGCGAAGCGCAGCCTCGCCCGCGCCCTGTTACGGGATCCTTTGACCTTCCTCGAAATCCATCGCTGCAGACGCCTCCTCTTTCGGGATTCACTCTGTCCGAACCTCTGATTTGGTAGCTTCGTCCCGTCAGAGAGTGTTGCGTAGTCCTTCAGACCCAAGTCGAGCCCGACTTCCGGCTTGCTGTTGGAAATGAAGAGATTCGGCTCCTTCTCCGCGGTCACCGTTGCGAACCACTCCTTCGCCCTAGTTTGCTTTATGGTCAGGGTTTTCATCTTCCCTTCAATATCCCTGTGTTGCACAATTGGCATGCTGCCGACCTTTGAAAGAACCAACCTCCTGTTGTTCAGCGTGAACCCAGATTGTGGATAAGTCAGACTTACGACAAATGTCTTGGCCCTCGGAAAGCCTACCTTCGTCTTCTTACCAGCTTTCTTCTCTTTCAGCCGCCGGAAGAAGTTCCCATAAGCCTTCCATAATCTGTCCGAGATGTTCTGCAGGACTTGTGAGTGAAGGAGGGTGAATTCGGGATGTTCCTTCTTGAGCATTGGAAGACGGTTGTTCATGTTGTTTCTCGTGAATGTCCTTCTTGTCTCTCTGTAATACTTCTTGGACTCCTGCAAGAGAATGTTGTATGCCTCCTTTGCCAGAATCATCTGCTGTGTCAGTAACTCCTTCCGCTTTTCAGAAGAGTAGATTCGGTAGCGATAGGCAGTCTTGTACATGTCCAGTTCAACCACTGGGATTTCTTATTTAACAACCAAGGCGTCGCTTCTCTCCCACTAGTCAACCGGTGGGTTTCCTCGCCCGGCAAGTCAATAAATAGGAGGGACACCTATTGGAGACAGAAAGCCGTTGACAGGAGCCTGTTGTGCGGTCGTGGCGTGCCCTGAATCCAGTTACATCCAACTGACTGACCGTGAGATGATGGTGTGCGAGACGGTGTGCGGAAGCGAGATGCCCCTTGGTTTTTCTGCGGTCAGAAGGTCTGTCGGTTTCCATCAGGAAATCGTGTCCCGCATCCTGAAGCGGCTGGTCAACCACGGTGCCATCGAGAAGGTCGAAGGCAAGTACCGGCGCAGGGTCGGTCAATAATTAGGCCCTCTGTCCTGTGTGTAGGGGTGAGTTTCGTGTCGTGTTGCTGCTGTTGCTGTCCCCCGGGATGCTGTGCGCCTGAGGAAAACAACAACCAGAAGTCCGCGCCTTAGGTCGTGCCCGGCCTATGGGCTGCTGAGAATGGTGATGCTGGTGACGTACACTGGTGTCACGGGTTCATCCTGACCATTTGGGTATGTTCCAACATACTCCACAGGCACCGACCCTAGCGCCTGGACTACATCCATGCCAGCAATGACCTTGCCGAAGACGGCGTATTTGCCGTCTAGGCTTGCTGCATTGGTATCGTTCAGGTTGATGTAGAATTGTGAGCTGCCACCGACGCCGGCGCCAGTGCTCGCCATTCCTAGGTAACCCGCGTAGTTGTGAAGTGAGGGGTCATCTTCGAACGGAATCGTGGTCCCGGATGTACCTTGCCCCCATTGCGACCTCACGCCGCCCCCGTTCCTCGTGTTAGGATCCCCGGTCTGTATGACGAAGCCGGGCTCAATCCTGTGCCAGACTAGGTTGTCGTAGAATCCCGATTCGGCCAGACTCACGAAGTTCGCAACCGTCTTGGGAGTGGAATTGGGGAAGAGCTGCACTTCGATCGTTCCCAAGCTAGTCTGAATCTTGGCGTACACTGGGCTCGCTGAGGTTTGGCTTGTAGAGCTGGATGTGGAGGTGGAGGTGGAGGGATTCGCACTGGCAGGGCCGTACAGATACCATCCAGTGACAGCGGCCAGGGCGAGGACCACCACGACTGCAGCCAGTACACCCTTGTTAACGCCCTGCTTCCTCCTGCGTCTGGGCTTTTCAGGCATCCTAGGCTGGCCGCCCGTGGTTGAGATTCAAATATGATTCGGTGTGTAATTTGACAAAAGCGAGGATTTATAGCTCAAATGGGAGGGCTCGAACCTATGTCTGAAGAGAGGAAAACGGTCATAGTCGGCCAATCGAAGCCGCTTCTGAACTACGTAACGGCGTGCATCACAATGTTCAACGGAGGTGCCCACCGGGTCGTCCTCAGGGCCAGAGGGGAAGCCATCAACATGTCTGTGGAGGTGGCGCAGGTCCTGAAGAAGCGCTTCATGAGCAACGTTCAGATCTCCAACATCACCATAGACGGGGAGAACGTCACTTCAAGAGACGGCAGGCAGCTGAACCTCCCGGTCCTTGAAATAGAGCTGTCTATCCCCCAGTAAAAGGATTTTAGCCCGATTATTCGGGTCGGGGCCGTTTGTCTCATGAAAGCTAGGAAATTCGCCAAGGTAGGTTCGAAGCTTCCCGGGCCGAACGCCGCTCGAGTCGTGAAGAAGACAGCGGAGTATGTGTCTCCGTCGATATCCCGATTCTACCCGCTTGTAGTAGAATCTGCGCGCGGGTCTGTTGTAAAGGACGTGGATGGAAACCAGTTCATCGATTTTGCAGCAGGAATCGCCGTTCTTAGCACGGGTTCGGCACACCCGAAGGTCGTGGAGGCAATCGAGAGGCAGTCACGGAAGTTCATTCATTTTTCGTACACCGACTTCTACTACGAGAACCTGGTCGAGCTCTCCGAACGTCTGGTATCTCTGATTCCTGGAGAGTTCTCGAAGATGGTGTACTATGGGAACAGTGGCGCAGAGGCGATTGAGGCGGCGATGAAGCTTTCGAGGAACTACACGAGGCGGCCGATCTTCTTAGCACACTCGGGAGCATTCCATGGAAGGACCATGGGGGCGCTGAGTCTCACGGCCAGCAAACCCATCCAGAGGGAGGGCGCGTCCCCTCTCATCCCGGAGACCGTCCACTTCCCGTATCCATACTGTTACAGGTGTCCGTGGAAACAGACCTTCCCCGAATGCGATTACTACTGCGTCGATTACTTCAAGGAACAGTACATCGAGAAGTTTGTCCCCATCCACGAGGTCGCGGCTTATTTCTTCGAACCCCTGCAAGGAGAGGGCGGCTACATCGTCCCCCCACCGGAGTACCTCCGAAAGATGGAGTTCCTCAGAAAGGAGGGGATTCTGTTCGTATCGGATGAGATCCAGACCGGCGTGGGGAGGACAGGCAAGTTCCTCGGAGTCGAACACTTCGGAGTGACCCCCGACCTAGTAACGTTGGCCAAGGGGATAGCATCGGGATTGCCTCTCAGTGCTATGGTGGCGAAGTCTGAGCTCATGGAGAGCTGGAAGCCGGGGCAGCACGCTTCCACTTTCGGTGCCAACCCTGTGGCAGTCGAGGCTGCGCTTGCGACATTGGAGGTTATCAGGTCCGAGCGCCTTATGGAGAATGCGAGGAGACTTGGGAACGTGGCCATGAAGAGGCTGAACGAAATGAAAGAGAAGTACGAGATCGTGGGGGACGTGAGGGGGCTAGGCCTGTTCGTCGGCGCGGAGATCGTGAAGGACAAGAAGAGCAAGGCCAGGGGGGAGCAGGAGGCCCGCCAGATTATCGAGTATTGCTTCAAGCATGGGCTGCTCCTAATCACTGCTGGAAGGAACACCCTGAGGATCATTCCTCCCCTGAACATTACAGAAGACGAGCTGAACGAAGGACTCGACATAGTGGAGGAGGGCGTTGCGGCCATCAATTCCCTGTCCACAAAGGGCTAGACCATGTATGATTTCGAAGGCCTGGTAGGGGAACTCCTCAAGAGCCGGCCCGAGCTGAACCGGGAAGAACTGATGCGGCGGGTGGCTGAGAAGAAGGAGACGGTCGGTGCCGGTTACCTGACGGACCAGGGGGCGCTCTTTCTCGTCGCCGGCGAGCTCGGAGTCGCCCTGCGTCAGGCTGAATCGTCTTCTGACATGACGATCAGAGACCTGTACATCGGCGCTAACGACGTGACTGTGGTTGCCAGGGTACTCGCTGTCTACCCAGTCTCCACCTACAAGAAGAAAGACGGTGGGGAAGGGAGATACAGGAGACTCGTCCTCTTTGACGGGAACAACTCGGTGAAGCTGACTGTCTGGGACGAAAGGGCAGATGAGGTGGAAAAGACTGGGATGAACATCGACTCCCCGGTCAGGGTAACAAGCGGCTACGTCAAGCAGGGATTAGATGGCAAACCAAACCTCAACCTTGGGAAGAGAGGCGGCATGGAGGTTGTGCCGGATGACCGAGTCCCGGCGAAGCTCCCCAAACTTTCGGTGGTCACTGAGAAGCTGATCAAGGTATCGCAGGAAAAGACGTTCGTGGCCGTGGAGTGCACGGTTGACTCGGAACCGCGTTATTCGGAGTTCGTGAGGCAGGACGGTTCGCCTGGTTCGCTGTTCCAGTTCGGAGTAGCCGGAGACCACGGCAGGCATGAATCGAGGGTCGTCATCTGGAGTCCAGCCATACGGCCGGAGCTCAAGCCGGGACAGAGGGTGGTGATAACGAACGTGAGGTCGAGACGGTCGTCGAATGGAGAGTTCGAGATTCATGGAGACGCCGGCAGCACGATTCTCCTTGGGAGGAAGGCCGAACCGGTCAGGTTTCGGGTCGCGGCGACCCCCAGGAGTCCTGAGGGAATCATCCTCCTGGCGCTTGACAAGAGCAAGAAAGTGAAAGTGGTGGAGGTCGGCAAGGATGCAGGGAAAGCGTCCAAAGGAGACGTCGTTGCGATTACGGCCGACAACGAATCTGATGGAAGGATGATCTGCAGTGCCCGTGGTTCGGTGGAAACCGCAGACGGGAAAGACTTTCCAGACCTCGAAGAGCTGGCGACCAAGTTGAGGGACGCCAAGGACGAATCATCCCAGATCATGGTGGAAGTAATCGCGCTCTCCCATGGGGCGGCCGACGACGTGCACCTGAAGGATGGGTCGGTGGTCAAGAAGGGGGAACTCGTGGTCGGTGACGACACTGCGGAGATGAAGGTCGACGGGTGGAGGGAGCAGTCAGAGAAGCTCCTCGGAATCCAGCCTGGTGAGAGACTTCGGATTTCCGGGGTTTCGCCGAAGGCGACACGGATGGGGGGCTGGGTGCTTCAGCTCAACGCCTTGAGCGTCGTGGAGAAACTCCGAGGCAGTGACTAGGTCTTTGAGCGCCTAAGCGCTTCGTACTCGTAGACGAAGACGACCACCAAGCCGACGATGAAGAGAGCTATCATCATTGTGCTCAGGAAGTCGTAGTAGCTGCTGAGAGACAGCAACGGAATGTGCAAGTCTGGATTGGCGGCCGACTTTGAGATAATAAGGATTGCTGGGGGTGGACTCGTGAAGCGGATGTCGCAGCCTTATAGGCTAATCTTCGACTGTGGGGAACAAATGTGCGAAAAGTCCTCTGGCGGTGGGGGGAGATGTTCGCCAACGTGGAGGCTACTGTCGAACCGGCCGGGAGGAGCATTACCTCCCAGAACTCCCCGTCGACCATCCGAAGTTTCGTCGATTTCTGGTGACGGACGTGACAGTCAGACCTCACGTTGAGACTCACTGCGGCTAAAGGTGCCGGGGGCGGGATTTGAGCCCGCGATCTCCCGATCTCCCATCCTGACCGATTATGAGTGTCGCCGCTTGGCTAGCCCGGGCGCAATAGGCCAGGCTGTGCTACCCCGGCATCCACGCAGCCGCCGCCCTGTTGAGATTAAAAGACTCGCGCTTCTGTGGCCCGGCGATTCCCCTTCAACGATTAAAAACGGCACTCCGATGGTGTCGGTCGAGCCGCGGTAGCTCAGCTGGTTAGAGCGTTGCCTTGGTAAGGCAAAGGTCGTGAGTCCGAATCCCACCCGCGGCTCCAGGAATCAAACCCTTCTCCCAGTGCAGGATACCGAAGTGTCATGAGTCGAAGTGTTTTTCGGCAGGGCAGGATGCTGTGGTGTAGATGAAATCTCGTGAATTGAAGTTCTTGCAGGTTCACGAGTTGTGCCGGCTCGCGACTGCGTCGAAGGACGGGGCGCCTCATGTTGTGCCTGTGATTTACGTCCTCGATGGGGAAAACATCATCATCGCAGTCGACTATGGGACGAAGAAGCTGAAAAACCTCAGGGAGAACCGAAAGGTCGCGCTGGTGGTGGATGATTACCGACCTGTTGAAGACAACGGAGGCCTGATGGTCGAAGGCTCCTGTGAGATTCTTGCGCACGGGCAGGAGTATCTTCGGCTGTTGAAGGTCCTCTTTGATAGGTTCGAGTACTACAGGCTGAACCCTTGGGGTGAAGGAGAGTCTCCGATTCTGAAGATAAAGCCGACCAAAGTCGTCATGTAGTAAGGCTCGCGGCACAGACTGGCTAGTAGCTCTGAGCGAAGTTGATGTTCGAATTCAAGGCTTCAACAATACACCACTGCCTTCTCGGCAGGAATGATTTTTCCCGCCTCGTCCCTTCCAGATGCTTCGGCGATTTCATCAGGGGCGAGCTTCTCCCATCTCACGTGTTGACCGTCAAGTGCGACGAGATACCCTCTAATCTCCTTGATTGGCAGGCCTGACAACTCGTCGAATTTGTCTGTGAATGTTCTGAGAACCAAACCCAAACGACCGCTACCTACAAGGGTGTTGGCGAAAATCCCCCTGAACTTCATATCCTGTTTCTTGCTTGTTCCAAAGGTCAATCCTCCCTTAGAGCGCTTCACATCCCACTTTTGTGTTTCATATTCAGCGGAGAACGTGACTATTCCATTGGTGGTGACATGGCTTGCGAGTTCGTCTAGGAACTCTTCGAGCCTTGCAATCTCGATTGTCATACCAGCGGCACGCTCCTGTGAGCCTCGTAGAGGGAGAGCAGCCCGGCAGCCGATAGGCGAGGGTCGAACGGCTCCAAGACTGAGGAGCACGTCTCTGCCAGAAGCTCGATGTAGCGCTTGGAATCGTAGTAGCTTCCGTCCTGAAGGGTGTCTAGGGGCGTAGCCCTCTTCGAATCCCTGCCCCTGTAGTCGGTGATGATGTAACGTATCCCTTCGCCGGCGTGCAGTTGTGCCCCCTCGTGGGTCAACTGTTTCACAGCCGAATGCTGGACTGTCATGGTTGTGTATTCATCGGGGGCCTTTGAGAGGTTCGTCGTGAAGGCCAGCTCGGCGGTGGGGGTCTCACGCCTTTCGAGCGCTGTGGCGTGCCTGATGAATATGCTGACGCATTCCTGAATCTTTGTCTGAGCACCCCTTACCGAGTCGGCCTTCGCCAGAACCCTCAGGATCTCCATCTGGTACTTCGCGAACGCGGGCGGCGTGTCGTGACGCCTCGCCTCTATTCCCCTCACCTTGAGTTCTCCGTTCTGGTAGGCTCCAAAGTACCTGTTGAGGACAGGTATCTGTGCGTCGATCTTTGAAGGAAGGAACGCGATCCACTTGTAGATGCCCTCAAACGACATCGTGAAGCCTGTTTCAGACTCGATGTCCGACTTCAGCTTGAGATAGTCGTCGCGCCCTGCTCTCTCCTTCTTGACCCAAAGAGAATCAATTATGCCATGTACGACCTCGAAGCCCCTCCCCTCGGTTATCCTTGCCGCGTCCAGCAGAATCTTCCTGTCCCAGGCGCAGACCGCGATGTGGGCGTCTATCCTGCCAAACTTCGCGTTGTTGAAGCCGAGGTAGCCGAAGCAGTTGTGGGTGAAGACCAGTCCCTCGCCGGTGAAGAACCCTGGAACTTCGCTCTCGGCCAGTTGGAAACAGTAGACATACTCAGGGCGGGAATCCAGTCTTTCGATTCTCAGTATCCTGACGAATCCCAAGTCGCTGTTGAGGAGCCTTTCGATTTTCACCGTCTGCTCATTCTGCTCTTCGCTCAGCGTCCTAGAACGCATTCGTTCGATTTTCTTCTTTACCTGCGTGGGGCATGTGCGAGCCTCTTCGTTCACGTGCGGCTCTGAAGAGGTTCTGGTGGCCTTGGCCAGTGTGAATAGGCTTGATTCGGCGGCCGGGAGCCTCATGTATCTGGCATGATCGCAGGTGTCTGGAGACTCTTTGGACCAAGATTGAATCGCCGTTCTCTGGTTTTCTTTCGAGTATTCCCAGCTCGCGATGCTCCCTAGCGTCTCAGGCCCCACGAAATTGATGGTGTAGAGAGGGTGGCCGTTCTCACGGCTGGTTGCCAACCGGAAAGCCAGCCCCAACCTGGCCGCCAGGAACCCGATTTGGTTCTGGAACTCCTTTGATGCCGTCGCGACGTCAACGAATTTCCGTTGCTTGCTGACGTGTCCGTCGCCAGCCACCAGCCCAGCAAGGAACCTGTGGGCAGCCCGTTCTCTGCAGTTGAATATGACGTCTGGGACCTTCAGCTTCCCCTTCTCTGCAGAACCGGGTAGGCCGAGGACCTTCTCCAAGACTTTGACAAGGCTGGCGTTGTTTACTTGGACGACGTGCATCCTGGCCTTTCTCTCTTTGTAGATGCGCGGCGAGATTCCCAGGATTGATTGTACTAACCTTCTGGCGGTCTTCAGCAGTTCGGGTTCTGAGGACGCTATGTCAAGCCTGATGTATGTGTCGGTGGCGGTTCCGTCTGCTACATACAAGCCCAGGAAGAAGCCGAGCCTCTCGTCGACCTTGATCATAGCGGGGAGCCATGCAATCCTTCCTCCAAGCCTTCTCCCGACGCCTATCCTCAGCGCCCGACGGGACTCGGGGGCAATGTTGAGCAGACTCAGGAATCTGAGTGGTATAATCCCGCTCTTGGTCCATGAAGTGACGGCCTGGTAGGTGTACCCCTCCGAAGTTGCTGCCTTGAGGAGGCTCAGCTTCTTCTCCCGGCTTTCCTCCTTGATGCATTCCCCCGAGACCCTCCATAACAGTTGCTCTTCGGTGCTGAGCGACCTTCCAAGTTGCTCGACCAGGTCTATTTCTTTGATCGCGTTGGTGCTCGGTGGAATCCTCCTTGCCGCGGGTATGGCTTCCCCTACTTTCAGCTCTTCGGCGGCAACCACGTTCAATTCTCCTTCTCGGAGTGCAAAGAACGGGTGGTCAGGAGTGGTAACAATCTTCCTGCCGTCTTCCATCTCTACGGACAGCAGCTTCTGGTTGTTCGGCTTCTTGATCAGGTTGGCCACCTTGCTGTACTTTGCTTTGTAATCCGGTCCCAACCCTGCGACGAATACGCCGGGCGGACACTCTATCACGCCCGTCCTTTCGCCCACCAGACTGTCTACAAAATCACCGATTCCGACGAACCCGGCGGCGTCGGCCTGCTTGACAAAGACCGGCGATTCCCTAGGAAGGCATGTTACTCCGATCCATTTCAGGACGGCCTGTCTTTCTTTGTACCTGTCGTAGTCTGCGCCTTTGGCGTTCTTCTTCAGTTCCTTGTATCCGAGCCTCTTCTTGACCACGATTTCGATTGCTCGGGGGACGATGCCCGTCCTCCTCTCGCAGACGTTCCAGTCGAGCTCAGGGACCCTGTTCTTCGAGTCTGGGCAGCAGGGGCATCTTACCGTTTCTGCGGAGATGTTCTTCCTTAACATGATGCTCGGGTAAAGCGAATTGAAGTCTAGTTCGCCGATTCCCTCATGAAGTCCCATCTTCGGTTCGAAGATGAAACCCCCCCTGTCGGCTATGAGCAACTCGTTCCTGTCTTTGAAGTGCTCCACGAGTGTGGGTTTCCAAGGGACCAGCAGGTCGGTCTTCGAGGCGTGGTAGAACTGCAGGCTCGAGAGCGCTTTGCCTATGCTTGCCCTGCTGGAGGTCTGAAGCGGCATCCTGCAGACTCTGCTAAGCTCGAAGAGCCCCTCGAACCCTGCCTCCGAGTAAGCGAAGGACGTGTTGGTGTCGATGTGCACCCTGCCGTAGAGCTTCACCGCCGACGGCTTGTAGTGGATTCTTCCGTAACTGAAGTACGACGTCCCTTTCTTCTCGGGGATTCTCAATAGAGTCCTATCCCTGTCAAGGGTCAGCCTGTCGGCTACGCCGTTGGCCTGGGCGCGCTTGGCCATGTATGGGAACAGGAAAGTGTCGCCGTCGTTTGTGATGATGAAGTCAGGGTCGGCTTCCTTTACAGTGCGGACCAGTTCGAGTATCTTGTCAGCCTCGCTTCCGCCGTCGATTCCAATCTTGTCGCCGTCAATCTTTAGTGTGATTTCCTTGATCTTGTCGGTGAAGCGTGCTAGTTTTCCCTGTTTCGCTATCGTGACGTCGAGTTCGGCTCTCCTGGTCTTTGGCAGGACGTAGTCGTATTCCCATACGCTGTCCTTCAGCTCCCACTCGAGCTTGGCTCCGGTCTGTGTCACTTCGCAGTAAGCAAGCGGGAAGAGGTCGTGCTCGTAGAGGTAACTCTGGTTGGGGGGGATGTCCACGTTATAGAGCCTGAAGGTCCCGAACGGGCCGAGTCTCTCCATCCTGCCTGCGACCTGCTGGGCTCTCTTCGCGTCTTTGAGCTTCGCCTCGACGACTTCGGATTTGCTGGCGTCGGTCACCCTTTCGTACTTCTGGACGGCTCTTGTCCATGCGAACTCGGGGCCGAGTATGTCCAGCGGGATTCTGAGGTCGGACCTGCCGTCGGTGGCTATGAATACGGAGGGCGACCAGTGGTCGACCAACCTAACTGCTTGGCCGCTTTCCTGTTTGAGCCAGACGACCATCTTCCCCGGTGCGTCCGGGTAGAGGTCAAGAATCCAGCCCCTCACCCTTCTCCCCTTTCAGCTTCTCGACTTCGGCCGCCAGCCAGACGATCGTCTTGTGCTGCATCAAGAGGAGGCTCATGAAGAGCGCTTCGCTCGGGAAGGGCGATTGGCGCGCCTGCATGGCAGGGAAGTATTCGTAGCAGAGCCTGAACATCTCCTTGAACAGCTCCCTGTCCTCAGCCCTGAGGGCTCCGGAGAAGCGTTCCCAGCTCTCCAGCTCTTCGATGATTTCGGAGTCGGAAAGGGTCATTTTTCACCCTCCGCATGCCTTGTCTCTGTGAGGGCCCCCATGGCACGCGTCAGCAGCCTCTGGTGATGGAAGATCAGGGCCATCGCCATCCCCTCGAACCTCGAGGTCCTCGCCGCAGACGAGGAGGCCGACGTGTAAAGCCTGGCCGTGCTCAGCATCTCGTCAAAGATGAGTCTGTCTCTCTTGGGGAGGGCGTTCCTGAAGGCCTTCCACTCTGCGATTTCTTGGGCTTCCGCGATTCTGAACGAGGGTATAGTCCTCCCCATCAGCGAACCACCTTCACCTGTCTGAGGAGCTGGCCCGGATTGAAGCTGGAGACGGCCGGAGGCTTGCTCGGGTGCTTGAGCAGCTCGGCGCGCACCTTGCCGCCGGTCGAGGTAAGACTGACCGAGGTGTCGGCCCAAGATGTGACCGTGTCGTCGTATTTGTTCGGCGAGACCAGAGTCACAAGCACCAAGGCGTTCTTCTTCACAAGCCCGATTGCCTGCTCGATGGCGCTGAGGAGCCTTCTCGCCTCCCTGTCGTCGAGCTCGGGTTCGTTGAAGGTGCCGAGGAGGTCGGAGATGACCACTAGCCGTGCCGCATAGTCGTCCACGGCTGAAACGACGTGTCTTGAGACTAGGTCTGCGAGCTGGTGCATGGTGAAGACCCTGCACGTGGCTACCCTTCTCATCGCGGTGTTCGGCTTGATCCCGCGTTGACGCGCGAACGAGGAGAAGAGGTACGGGTCGGAGCGGTTGCCGCCGTCGATGAAGAGCACGGTAGAGTCGAGGCCCCCCATCTCGAGTGGGAGCTGTGCCCTGAATGTAGCGAGCTCAGCGATGATAGAGGTTTCGCCACCGCTGACCACGACCGTGTAGCCGGGGGAGAATGGCCTGAAAAGCGAATCCAGACTGGGGAAACCGAGAGAGAAGTGAGGATAGGACGAGGCGGGACGGAAGTCGGGGGTCTTCCTCTCGGTCGCCTTTGGGACGCTCTTGTAGAGTTCGGACCACTCATCAGGTACGGTGGTTAATCTGCATTCGACGTTCCCCTCGAGTGTGCGGCCGCAGCCGACGCACCTGCTGTTTGGCGAATCGATCGTCTCACTAATCAGCCCCAGGTCGCGTCGGACTTGAAGGACGCAACTGCAGCTGGAACAGGAGTAAACGAAACGCTCCTTGCCGCTTTCGCGTTGATCATGTGGATAGTGTAGTCTGGTCATCGTGATGAGAGCAGAAAATTCCAACTGGAATTTAATGTCGGACTCCTTTGGAATGAGTCTGTGCTGGAGAGATTGGCGAAAGTGTTGCTGTAACTGCGGCGTCTCTCACAACATTATTAACCCAAACAATCGGCTCGGCGAACAACGCGGGGGTCGCCCAGCCTGGTCAACGGCGTGAGGCTCAGGACCTCATCCCTTAGGGGTTCGTGGGTTCGAATCCCACCCCCCGCACATTTTATTGGTCTCAAAGCGTTTGTTGTATTCAGTTCGCGCACAAATCAAACAAAGGCTAGCCCGTCTCTTGTGCACCGAGCTTTTAGACAGGATACTCCGAACCCAGCTCGTGACCGAATTCAGATTCCACGTTGACAGAGGTCTGAATCTCTTCTGTCACACAATCTGCCTGTTTCCGGAGTCGTACCGCTCTGAGGGGTCTGCCTTCAATAACGCCAAATACAGAGAAAAACATTCGAATCTGAGACAGCAGGCGCTTGCTAATCTGTTCTCCAACCTACTCCAGTTGGGCTGGGCCGACTGGGATTTCGTGGGCCTTTCACTTATTGACGGTAGCGGCGCCGGTGGCTCCTCCGAAAACAGAATCCGTCATGGATTGGGACGCCTGTCGAACATCTGGTCGGCAATCCTCGAAGAGAGTTGGAAAGGCTATGGCGAGATGTGGCCTGCTATCGAAGCCAGTTTGACGAAATACAAATCACAGTTCGAAGATGCATGGAAAGCAAGCGGCGAAGATGTCCTTTTGCGGGTCAAGAGAATCTCGGAGGCAGAATGGGACCCAAAGCACATTGATGTTCACCTTGTCGATTGTCTCTACGGTGGTGCGTCCTATATCGACAAGATTCTGATAGGTCCAGTTTCTGACTTCGAGATTGAAAAAAAGCTGCTCAGCCACGAACTTTCGGAGACTGCGTTTGCTGTTAATGGTTTGCAGAGCAAACTTCAAACAAGAGGAATCAATCCGGGGGTCTTCCACACCGTAGTGGACACTGCCGCCTACTTGTCAGTGAAGCCCTGGTTGAAGTCGGAGTATGTTGAAAGGCTCAAACCGAAATCCCCCTACTATGCCGAGACTGAAGCTGTGTATTCCGCCTTTGAAAAATGCGGGGCTGGTTCCGAAGCGTATCTCGGGCTTGAGGAGTTCTTGACGGTCTTAGCGAAAGAACCCGGTTAGATTGACGTTCCTGGTCAGAACCGTGTCGTTTTCAACCCAATTTATTGTGCTGTAGTCCCGGCGACGCAGAGAACCACGTGAGTCAGGGCCAGTGCCTTTCGCATCAGGTCTCCGGAACCTACATGTGGTCTCGGCTGATGATTGGTATTAGTTATTAACGCCGGAAAGAGGAACCGCCTCGATCTCGGAAGAGATGCTCTTGGATATCGCTGTAGAAACGTTCGGCCTCACAAAATCCTATGGCAGCACCAACGCCCTCGACGATCTGAACCTGAAGGTGAAGAAGGGAGAGATTCTAGTGCTCTTGGGTCCCAATGGTTCGGGCAAGACGACCCTCTTGCACCTGTTGGCCACGGTCCTGAAGCCAACGCGGGGGACCGCCACTGTGATGGGTTACGACGTAGTCAAACAGTCTCTGAAGGTGAGAGAAACGGTCGGGATATCATTCCAGGAACCAAGGGGGTTCTGGAGACACAAGCCGTACCACATACTTTCCTTCCACGCTGGTGTCTATGGTCTGAGAGGGGACGAGAAGGAGAAGGTAGTCGACGAGACGCTGAAGGCCTTCGACCTGTGGCCCTCGAGGAACAAGAGGTTCATGGAGCTTTCCGGAGGCCAGGGGAAGAGACTCGAGGTCGCGAAGCTCTTCGTGCACAGGCCTGCTGTCGCGGTCTTCGACGAGCCGACTGCCATGGTTGACCTCGAGGGGAAGAGGATGATCTGGGACAGGATCAAAGGCCTCAGAGACGCCGGGTCCACAATCATCGTCGCGACCAACGAGGTGAGAGAGGCGGAGTACCTCGCTGACAGAATCAGCATCATGCGGGACGGGAAGGAAGTCGTCACCGAGAACCTCAGGACGCTCAAGGACAGCATAAGCGGTGGAGACGTGGTCGAGGTCGAGTTCTCGAATCCGGCGTCAGCCGAAGTGCTGAGTGGGATCGGGACTGTCCCAGGTACGGTCCGTGTTGTCCAGGAGTCCGAGACGGCGCTGAAGGCCTTCGTGAACCGTTCGGAAGACTGGCTGCCTCAGATGATGGTATTGGTTCAAACCCTGCAAGCAAAGGTGACGTCGATCAGGGTGTCGGAGCCTTCTCTGGATGATGTCTTCCTCCATTACACTGGGGACGTGGGAGTGAAGCGAACAGATGCGTGAGATGCTTTCTCTGCTGAGGTTCGACGTCAGGGAGACCTTTGACTCCGTTCCATGGACGGTCTACCATTGGGTCTTCTTTGCGTTTCAGTACTTCGTCTACGGGCAACTTGTGTCCAGGCTTGTCGTCACTCTCAACAACTATTACTTCTACTACGGTACGGGCCTTCTCATTATAATGACGTTCAACATCAGCACCTGGGCAGGGAGGAGGTTCGTCGAGGGGGCCCATGAAGGTCGGCTCAGGTACTTGTTGTCTCTGCCCTTCACCAGGGGAGAGCTCTTCCTTGAGCAGGTCCTCCTCGGTATTGTAGTCAACGTAATCAGAATCGGCCCGCCCCTGGTCTTGGTCCTGCTAATCGTGGGGATGCCCTTCACGAGTCTGCTTACTTCGTTGTTGGTCCTCCTGGGCATGAGCGTCGGAATCATGGGGATGATGATCTCGCTCTCCTTCGTCGCTTTCAAGTCCTTCGATATCTACAGTGCCATAGTTGCTGGTATGAGCGCCGTACTCATCAGGTTCAGCACCGTCCTCTACCCTCTGTCGTCCATGCCGATTTCCTATGGTACTGTCTCGCGCTTCAACCCCCTTACCTATGGGGCCGACCTGCTCAGAAACGCATTGAACTTTGATGTGCCCTCTCTGCTCAACCCTGAGCTGTCAGTCGTAGTCGTAGCTGCCGTCGGAGTATCGACGATGACGTTGGGAATGGCCCTGGTTCCCCGCGCGTTGGAGGGTGTGAAGTCGTCGTGAGCCAGACCGACAAGATGCTCCAGATCGCCCGCGTTGACCTGTCCTATTTCTTCAGGACGAAGTGGTTGCTTGCGACGCTAATCGGGTTGAACGTAACCGACATGCTGGTAGTCGGCCTGGTGTATAACGGGATGATGGCGTTCAATTATTTCGAGTTCTTCGCACCGGGGGTGATTGTGACCGGACTCTTTTTCGCTTCGTTCGACGTCGGCAGGAGGGTCCACCTGGGTCTCACGGAGGGGGTCTCGCAGTACTACCTCACCCTCCCTGTGAGTTTGAATGGCTTGGTCCTGGCCCACTTGCTGTCGGCGGGCTTCGGAGGAGTCATCTACGCCGGGATCCTTACTGTGATAGCCGCAGCCTTCCTCCCATCGCTCGTCGCCCTGAACACCCTTGTCTTGATTCCATACATGTTCGTCCTGTCGATGGGACTTGCGGGAATAGCCGCCGTGTTGAACCTCTTTTCGAAGGCGGGAGAGAGGTACTGGGTGTTCGCAGATGGCATTCAGACGGCGCTCGTCAGCCTGAGCACCATCGCATATCCGCTCCAAGTAGTGAGCAAGTTCTTCCCTTCATACCTGCTGACCTTCGTCGAGTACAACCCACTGAGCCAGGGAGCAGAGGCCCTCAGGACCGTGGTCTACGGGACCCCCTCAGACCCTGTGTTCAACTTCCCGGCCCTGTTCCTGACTTCATTCGTGTTGCTCGTGGTGGGTGTTATCTCATACAGGCACGTCTTCACCAGGCTCAGAGAGTCAGGCAGAATCTGATCAGTCAGGCTTTGGGTGCCGCAACCTGCGTTTGAGGTGGAGATACAGGGGCCTTAGGCTGGGCTGACTGGCCCGTGATTGTTGCCAGCGCGTTCCTCCCGAGCTCGCTCAGTTGGTACTTTGCCGGCCCGCCGAAAAAGTCTACCTTGTATTCGATGAAGCCCAGAGAAAGCAGTTGTCTGACCGGCCACAGCGTCATCCAATTGGAGTTGTCGTTCAGCAACTCGTCGAGTTCGGGGTTGCTCAGGCCGTCCTTGCTCTTCCCTATGCCAGCGAGGGCTCTCATGAGGCGGTCCGAATCCGCGACCTTGCGGAGGGTCCTTCTTTGGCCCTTGGGGTCGGGAGGCCAAACCCACAAGCCCCTGTTCACGACGAAGACCGAATTCCAACGCCTCATAAACACTGCGAGTTGGGCGATGGACAGAGATTGAATCCCTTTAACCGCCTTATCAATTGTTTTTAGTTAATCTGGAGAATAAAGTCCAAAGCGGGTCTGAGTTCGGTTCCCATTGGAAGCGGTAACCCAATTCGCTGACCGAAGGACAGAGCTCGAGGAGAAGATCAGGTCTCTCGAAGCTGAGAAGGCCGACCTGCTTTCTGGCATTGCCTCCCTCAAGGAGAAAGTGGCTGCATATGAGCTGGGGAAGACCGTCGCGACTCTTGAGAGTGAAGTGGAGTCGCTCCGGACGGAAAAGGCAGTGCTGGACGAGAAGGCCGCAGCCTACGAAGCCGAGGCTGGCTACGAACTTCCACCGAGCACGACTGAAGGGCTTTAAGACCTAACGAAGCTTAGAGGCCTTCTGCTCGAGTTCGCCCTTTTCTTTTCTGAGGTACTCCACGAAGGACTCTAACTCTGCGAGTTTGGTCTCAAGACGTCTGACCTCGTTCTCTTTGGCCGTCTTTTCTAGGTTCCCCTCGAGTTCCTTCTGCTGTTCCAGCATCCCCTGAACCTTTGTCTGGAGTTCCTCGTTCCCCTTCTTGAGAGAGGCAAGCTCTTCTTGTACGGACTTCAGCTGCTCCTCGGCCACGATCAGGTATCGTTGCTTACTGATGACGGTCGGGAACTTGGTTCCGCACTTCGAGCACGTGTACATCCCGACCCGTCTTTCGGTCATGCCTCGTTCTCCCTTTGAAGGTTCGACCATGACTGAGAACGTCCTTGAGGGGAGGGCCTCCTTATTCCCACACTTTGGGCAGTTTGGCAATCGCGGCTGTAGCTCGGCGGAACGTGTTAAAGCTTTACTGCTCTCTTATCGATTCCAGCTCTGAGACGGCCGACCAGAGGGTCACCCTGGCGAAGGAAGGCATGTTTGGGTCCTGTGCCACGTCGTCGAGCAGGCTGATGGCATTCGCCGCTCTCACTGCCACGCTCTGCTTCTGGTCCTGGAGCATCATGATCGAGTCCTTCACGATCTTGCGGATGTTTCGTGGGGTGATGTTCGAGTCGGCAATCTGTTGAAGGCTCACAGACGCCTTCGCTAGCCTTGCGTCGTTCTCCTGTTGCTTCTTGATTTTGGTGCTCAACAAAAGGACCCCCGTTTATGAGTGTGGTGCATCATTTGGTGGGAATAAGTGCTTTTCGTCGAGAGGTGTCTTTTATAGAAGCTGGCCGAGGGCGGAGTAATGGGTTTGGCTGCCAAGGACAGGATGAGACTGGCGGCGGAGCTGGTGAGGAAGGGGGCAACGATGTTGAGTGAGCCCTGCCAGCAGTGTGGGGGAGTCCAGGTCAGGTATCGAGGCAAGGTCTACTGCACGGGCCACGAGGACCTCGCCCCGGTCCTCAGGAGCGAAGGGGTCTCCTTCGACACTGTGGTGGCAAGGATGAGAGAGGTGTTGCTGACCAAACTCAATGATGTAGCGGCCCTCCTCGAGGGGGAAAAGGACGCCGCCAAGCAGGACCAACTCATATCGCTGATGACGGAATACTACGAGCTGTTGCAGAAGCTGCCTTTGAAGTAGCACACACCTTAAATCTGAAACCTCACTTTCGGTGCCTGTGGTGCCGAGGATAGGGCAGAAGGTCCCCGATTTTTCCCTGCCGGACATGGACAACAGAACGCGTTCGCTGGGAGAACTGGCTCAACGGGGCCCGGTCGTGCTCGCCTTCTTTCCGTTCGCTTTCTCCGGCGTTTGTGATAAGGAGATGTGCACTTTCAGAGATGGCTTTACGCCGCTTCAACAAGCAAATGCCCAGGTGGTCGGCATCAGTGTTGACAGCGCGTTTGCCTTGAAGGCTTTTGCTCAGACGTACAACCTGCAGTTTCCTCTCCTGAGTGATTTCAACAAGAAGGTCATTAGGCTCTACGGAGTGCTGCATGTCCAATGGGTGGCCCTTGGTTACAGGGGGGTGGCCAAGCGTTCGATCTTCCTGGTCGACCGGAAGGGGGTCCTTCGTTACAGGTGGATTACTGATGTGCCCACTGAAGAGCCTCCGTATCAGGAGCTGGTGAAGGCGGTCCAGAAGCTGACTGGTTAGCAGCCCACTGGATTTTTATACGGGGACCGTAACAAATCGTGAGATTGACTCAAGAAGCGGATATCAAGCCGATAGTCCAGCTCACGGAAAGGGCTGCGGGCGAGCTGAAGCTCTATCTGGCGAGGCAGGGCAAGCCGGATGCGGCTCTGAGGATCTTCGTGACAGCAGGGGGTTGCTCGGGTCTTTCCTACGGTATGGTTGTCGACGACAAGTTGACTGGCGACGACTTTGTGATTGATTCCGACGGAGCCAAGGTCGTAGTTGACAGGTCGAGCGCCCTTTTCATAGCAGGGTCGGTCGTTGATTACAAGGCCGAGAAGCTGATGGGTGGTGGGTTCGTGGTCAACAACCCGAACGCTGTCTCGACGTGTGGCTGCGGCGAGTCATTCAAGACCGCGTAAACTGTGTTGAATCGGTTCTCCGGATGAGGCGCCGGGGGTAGGATTCGAACCCACGAGACCCGAAGGTCACGGGCTGACTGGTCGTATGATCTCGAGTTGCGGACCCTTCCATTGCTGAGAGGGTTGCCCGCGCATTAACCACTCTGCCACCCCGGCTGGGCCGGTGTCTCGGGGCGGCCTCTATAATCTCTTTGAGGGCGACCCTGAGTGATTGAGCTTGTCCGTCTTCTCTACTGTGTAGCTAAGTGACGGAGCAATCGACGAGTTCGGAACTATCCGAGTGTTCTCCGGAGGAATTGTCCCGTGAGTTCCCAGGCTTCCGCTGTTGCCTCCCTGTCATAGATTTTTCCGTTTGTGTGATTGAAGAACCCGTGCTTGGTGCCAGGGAAGACCTTCAGAGTCAAGTCCTTCCCGGTCCCTAGAACCGTGCCGACGAATGCCGGTACTTTCTGATTGATGATCTCGTCTTGGCTGGCGTAGATTGCTAGAATCGGCGCCGATATGCGTAGTACATCTTCGGGGTCAGGCGGTTCTCCGCAGAATGCGACCACCGCGCTCAATTGTCTAGACTTCGCGGCGACTTTCAACGAGAGGCCACCGCCGAGGCTGAAGCCTAGAGTGGCCACCTTGCCGAACCTACTGTACGCCTGCTCCACTGTATTCATTGCGGTCGAGAGGAGCCGGTCTCTGAACCCTTGATCATAGAGAATACCCACGGTCTCCTTGACATCGCTGCCAGCCTTCTTCTTCGTCAGCTCCCGCTCGACCTTGCCCTTGTCGCGCCTATCCTCAAGTGACAGGTCCCAAACCCCTTCCATCGCCTTCTGGATGTTTTCAGGGGTCAGCACGTCGTCGTATCCCTGGTAGAGGTTGGGCGCCATGCTTGCAAACCCGAGTTTGCCGACCCGTTTGCATACATCCTCGATGTGTGGATCGAGGCCCCAAACCTCGTGGAGCACCACCACACAAGCGGAGGCGTGTTTCGGGACCGCTGAGAAGCAAGTCTGCTTGTTCTGACTGCGAGGGTTTCTTGGCAATCGCGGGCGACTTCCTCGACCAGACGTTTATATCAAATCCGTATGTGGGTTAACAACGTACGATGAAGGTCTCCCTAGTGTGGTCCAGCCCAAAGCCAGAGAGGACGATTGCGGTGGCGATGAGGAGGTGCTTCAGCACAAAGACGATTGAGGAGATTGAAGCAGAGTTGGAGCAGAAGGGGGTCGAATACTGGAGGTATCTTCTGACGAAGGCGCTACAAGACAAGTCCTTGGACGTGCTGGAGCACTTCACACTGTCGTTGCTGGCAGAGGGAATGACAGACGCCGATGTTGGAAGGCTCATCCGCGGCTTTCCGTACATGCGCGCCACCGGTCTTGGTGGAGGCTCTTGGTTGGTTTCGCTGAATGCAAGGACCTTGGTTGAGTTGTGGAGAGAGCCGGAGGGGAAGCCTTTCGCTGCGGCTATCGTGTCAGAACTCGATGGCAGACAGGTCTGCCCGGTCTTCAATCAGCTGGCTTTTGGTGATAGAACAAATGCGGGTTAAGTTACTCTACAACACGGATTTCGAGGCCCTGAAGCGGGTGTTCAGTGAGAAGGGGGCGGCCTTCGACCCCAGCGCGCTGCTGGACCACGTCGTCTACATGTTCGAGATTGAAGACTGTAGCAGAGTCACCACGCACCAGCTTGTCCGGCACAGGGCGGCGTCATACGATCAGGAGTCCCAACGGTTCTCGGCGGCCACGCGTGAAGGAGTGGTGACGCCTCCGAGCATTCAGACGAATGAGGCAGCGTACAAGGCGTACGATGAAGCGCTCAAGGTGGTTTACGCAGCCTACGAGAAGATGGTCGCAGCCGGCGTCCCCAAAGAAGACGCCCGCTACGTTCTGCCGAGTGCAATCAAGACCAAGCTCGTGATGACGGTCAGCGCAAGGAGCCTGATGCACGTTGTTTGGCAAAGGACGGCGCTCCAGGCTCAGTGGGAAATCAGGGACCTTGTGAACGCCATGCTGAACCTGGCCCGCGAAGCGACCCCTGAACTCTGGGGCAAGGTCATAGAGCGATAGTAGTTGGGCAAGGCCTTCGGTACAGCGGGTGTCAGAGGGGTCTTCAATCGGACACAGACGCCTGAACAGGTCTACAAGCTAGCCGAGACCATCGCCTTTGTCTTCGGTAGGGGGGGTTATGGCGTGGGTTGGGATGGAAGGAAGACGTCGGCTCTGCTCGCCAAGGCGGTCGCTTCTGCTGTCAACGCGGTTGGAAGCGACGTGTTTGTGTTTGGCACCGTACCCACCCCGGTTGTCGCTTTCGGGACCAAGTCGCGTTCTTGCTTGGCGGGGTTTTCTGTCACTGCTTCCCACAACCCCCCTGAGTTCTCCGGAGTGAAAGTCTTCAACCGGAGCGGTATGGAACTGCCGAAGTCGGACGAGGAGAGGGTGGAGAGGGTGATGGCGGTGGATGTGATGAAACCCTCTGGGCGCTTCGGCCAGCTTAACCAAGACGCCGGCATCTTGGACGAATACGTGGAAGCCTTAGTCTCGCGATTTGACAGGGCGTCCACTCCTCTGAGGATTGCGGTGGATTGCGCGAACGGGCCGGGGGGTGCAGTCACTCCGCGGATCCTGAAGTCCCTGGGTCATTGGGTGCTCCCTGTCAACGCGCAGGTCTCGTGGCGTTTCCCCGCGCGCCCGCCCGAACCCACGAGTGGAAACTTGTCAGACTTTACGAAGATGGTTCCCGGTCTTGGAGTCGATTTTGCGTTCGCCCATGATGGCGACGCCGACAGGCTCGTCATGATAGACCGGGCCGGCAACGTTGTCCCAGATTCGGTCGTTGCGATACTTGCCTTGCGTGGTTTGAATGCTTCCGGTGGGACTGTGGTCATCTCTGAAAACACTTCGATGGCTGTGGAGGAGGAGGCCGAGAAGCTGGGGTTCCGCGTGCTACGCAGCCGGGTAGGAAAGACGTTCGCTGTCCTCGAAGCAGAGGGGGTGATTTTCGCTTCAGAACCCAGCAAGGTAGTCGACCCCAGGTGGGGCCTCTGGGAGGACGGAATCAACGCCGCGGCCCTGATATCTGGTCTTCTGTCACGGGAGCCCGAACTCCTGGATCGCGTCCTAGAGGAGGTGCAGTGGCGGTACCGACAGGTCAATTTGAACCTCGCAGTGAAAATGCCGGTGCTGATGGAGAAGGCCATGGAAGTGTTCCGGAAGCTCAGGATATCTGAGGTCCGTTCGGTCGATGGCTGTAAGCTCGTCTTCCACGATGGTTCCTGGGTGATGTTCAGGTCGTCGGGGACCGAACCGAAGACGCGGTTGTACTGTGAGTCGAGGGACCCGCAGATTCTGGAGCTGTTGGTCCAGCAAGGAACGCAGTGTATCGAATCCTCTTTATAGCGTGACCCTGTTTCGGGACTCCTATGACCGATTCGGGGATGATTGCCAGGGCTCTGGCTTCTGGTTACATCTTCGACGCGAAGGCGTTCGATGTGATCAGCGGACTGCCTTCCGAAATAGACGTGGATTCGGTGGTTGAAAGGTTGCTCGAGCAAAAGGCAGGAGGTGCCTCGGAGGCGAAGGTGATCACCGAAGAAGACGTAAGGAGGGTGTTGCCTCCCGGCTTCGAACCCGGGGGCAGCAAGCAAGACGTGGTCGTAGATGAGCCGGGTGAAGTCGAGGTTGTTTCAGACCCCACCCCGGCGATTTCTCCGGTAGAAGCGAACGAGGGTTTCAACAGACTCTTCAATGACAGGTATGACAGGCTCCTCTCAATCGTGAAGGGACGGCTCGATGCAAGGGCAGTAGCCGGGGTCTCCGCTGGAAAGGCGGTCCCTGAAGGGAAGAGGGTCAAGATAGCCGGTTTGCTTTCTGGGAGAATAAACAGGCGGAATAACGTCGAGGTGATTCTGGACGACCCCTCGGGGACCATGCGCGTCACGTGCCAGGATGACGCTGTGGCCAGGGCTGCGATGGAAGCTCCGTTGGACAGCATGGTCGTGGCCGAAGTCTTCAAGTCGAGGTCGGGTCAGCTCCGGGCAGGATCCCTGGTGCTTCCCGATGTTCCCGGCAAGAGGGTGGTCTCGTCCTCGCACAGGGCGTATGCGGTCTTGCTCTCCGACCTCCATGTCGGAAGTCATATGTTCCTGTCGGAAGATTTCCGGCGTTTCATCCAGTGGTTGAACGGCGGCCTAGGCGACCTCGATGTGGTGAACAGGGTCAAGTATCTCATCGTCGCGGGAGACATCGTCGATGGCGTGGGCGTCTACCCCGGCCAGGAACTTCAGTTGGACGAACGGGATCCGAAGAAGCAGTACGAGATGGCAGCGCGGTTGCTCAGGCAGATTCCTTCTCGTATTCAGATTGTGATTTCTCCCGGCAACCACGACGCCGTCAGACAGGCCCTCCCGCAGCCAGCGGTGGGATTGGATCTGGCCGAGTCGCTCTATGGTATGGATAACGTCAGATGGGTCGGCGACCCATGCTACGTCAAACTCCATGGTACCATGTTTTTGATTTACCACGGGAAGAGCCTAGACGACGTCATTGCCACCACCCCTGACCTTTCATACGATCGCCCGACCGACGCGATGAAGTTGCTGTTGCGTTCGAGGCACCTCGCCCCGACTTATGGAAAGAGGACCGCGTTGTCCCCTGAGCTCCGTGACTTCATGGTCATCGACCCGGTCCCTGACGTCCTGCACTCCGGGCACGTCCATACGTTTGGAGAGCTGACTTATCGTGGGACGTTGTTGATCAACTCCGGAACTTGGCAGGCCCAAACGAGGTTCCAGGCGAACATGGGTTTGGACCCGACCCCTAGCCTGATCCCCGTGGTTGACCTATCGACGATGAAGGTCCTCAGACGGAATTTTGGGGCTGCCGGGTTCGCCGCGTCCTAGAACAATCCGGCAAAGGTGGTGTCCTCAGAGAGGGTCTTGGCCAACGCTTCGCTGCCAATCAAGAGCCTGATTCGTTTGGTCCGTCCCCTCCTCCCCTTGCTGACGACTGATGCTTCGACGAGGCCCATGAGGTCGAGTTCGGCTAGAATCCCGCTCACCCTCCGCTGGGTCAGGGTCTCCAGGCCGCACTTCTTGCAAAGGCTGTTGTAAGCCAAGTAGAGTTCACCCGTGTTGGTCCCTTCGAACTTTGAGGTCGCGAGCAGGATGGCTTTGTTCTGAACCGGCAGAGAACGGATTGCCTCTTCGACCCGGTCGTGCTCCATCTTGTCGGAGGCCCTGCGGATGCAGCTGTCGTCGATTTCCTTGAGTCCTTCCCTTTCCGCGACCTCCCCTGCTATCCTGAGGAGGTCTATCGCCCGTCTTGCGTCTCCGTGCTCCGAACCCGCCATTGCTGCGCATAGGTTGATTGCTGCTGCCGAGGCGGCGGACGGCCTAAACGCTACCCTTGCTCTTTCTGTCAATATTCCCTTGAGCTCTTCAACTGTGTAGGGCGGGAAGACGAGTTCCTCTTCACTGAGGCTGCTGAGGACCCTAGGGTCGAGCCCCTCCTTGAATTTCAGGTCGTTGGATATCCCGACCAAGGAAAGGAAGCCGGGAGAGAGTTTTTCGCTTGATCTTGTGAACTCGTAGAGTATTCCGTCACCAAACGTCTTGACGAGGTAATCGATTTCGTCCATGACCAGTACCACGTGTGATTTCTTCAGTTGGATTTCCTTGAAGACGCGGCCCACCACTTCTCCGATCGAAAGGCCCGTGAAGGGGATCTGGACGTCTATCGCCTGGCCGAGCTCGGCCAACGCGCGGTATTCTGTGTTTGCTAGCCTGGTGTTGATGTAGGCCACGATGAGTGAACCCCCGTCTGCTTCCTTCTTCAACCGCGACAGGACGTACCTGGCTACTGCGGTCTTGCCGGTCCCTGTTTTGCCGTAAAGTAGGAGGTTAGATGGCTTGGAGCCGTGAAGGACCGGCGCCAGCACTTCGGCCACCGCCTTGGTCTGGGCGTCTCTGAAGGGGAGCGCCTCCGGGACGTAGTCGGGGCTGAGCGCGTTGCGGTCAATGAAGAGTGCTTTGCCTTCTTTCGCTCTTCGGAAGATCTCATCCACAGAACCGGGCAACGGAACAGTGGAAACACTGGTTGGTAAATAAGGAGTTTCTGCGCTGCCGAATGGCCCGCCGCCCCTTGGTTTCCCCTGTTTCTACTGTACGTCCCGTGGGTAGAGAAATTAATTTTACGTTAGTAAAACGTCCCGTTCTAGGTATGCGAGACCGATGGGATATGCCTTGGGGTCTAGAACAACAGACACAGACAGTGAAGAGAAGGAAGACGAAGGACAAGCCGTGGGGAGAAAAGCCTACAGTGGAAGCACAGGGGGCGGGGATCCCCAGTGAAGATTGGTGAACAACCCGAGGAACCCGGTCGAGGGGAGACCCCAATGTTTCCAGTGGAACTTGTCCAACCCCAAAAACCCCACAGAACCAAATTCCAACCCCTTTGTTTCCACTGGAGCCAGTAGACGGCCTTTCCAGAAACCACAACTGTGAACGCGAGTGAACAGACCGAACGCTATCAACTAGCAGTCAAACAATGTTCGCCGGGTGTTCACAAGTTCACACCGTCACTGGATTTAACGCACCAGCGGACCGACCACGGGCAGGTCGCATGCGGAAACGCATCAAGATTGAGCTAGAGGACGAGGACGGTACCAAGTACACACTCGCCCTCGAGGGGAAGGTCTCGCGGGACAAGTTGATGAAGGCAGTAGACATGCTGGAGATCATGGACGTACCACTCGAACACGACATCAAACCACCAGACGAGGGGACATTCTTGGGGAAGGTCATGATCCTGCTCGAGACTACGTTTTCCTCGGGTGACTTCTCCTCATCCGACGTGGCCAGGGAGTTCGAAGAAAAACACAACCAGCCGGTCAGGCTGAGCACGATATCCACCTACCTGTCGCGGCTCGCGGAGAAACAATACCTGAAGAGAGAACGATTCGGCAATTCTTGGGTCTACAGACGGGTATACCTGAAGGTCCCTCAACCAGCAGAAAGATAACGCCGACCGTCGTCCGTCAACTGGTAGACGAAGGGCCTCTTGGAATCGTCTCTGACGACCAGACCGCGCTCGAACAGGTTCTTCATCAGGCGGGCCGAATGCTCGCGGGACTTGCCCACTAGCCCCTTGATCTCAACCGACGTCCGAGGTCGCTCTGCGAGGAGCCTCAGAACGACCCTGGCGATATTGTCACCTTGATCATGCGGAGCCGGGGTCTTGGGGGCAATCACAGGGGCGCTCGGAGGACGCCCCTCACGCAACACGGGTGCTTCCTCGACCGCCACGGGGGTCACAAACGACTTCGCCGGTTCCTTCCCCACAACACGCGACTGAATCACTTCGAATCGACCCATCATATCGAGGATTCGCTCGTCCTGCTTCCTCAGACGAGAGTCCAACGCCTGCCACAAATCATGACCGAGGTCAGAGGAAGTAGAGATTCTCTGCGAAATCTGCCTGTAACGAACCAACAGGACGAAGGATAGGACCACAAAGAAACCCGAGAAACCCACGACGGCCAGGGTCACGAGATCATCCAATGGCTCTACGTCTGTGATGCAACATCATATAAACATCACTATCACATCACGATTTTGTCCAGAAGGGCGTCCAAGACATCGACAAGCCTCTCTTTCTCCTCCTCGCCCAGGGTCGAGACTCCTTTTCCAGCCAAGTCGAGCAGGCGGCGCAGGTTCTCGACGTTCACAACTCCAAGCCATTGAGCTATGATTAGAGTCAGGACAGAAGACCGAATCTTCTTCCTCGCCTGCAGCACCGTTCTGTAATAGGATCCCACGGTGACAGCTCCATCTTCTCTCAGACCAGCGGCCTCTCTCAGGGAGAGCTCGTGAGAGAGCACCCTCGCAAACACCTCGAGAGACTCCACTTGGGTTCTCGTCAAGCTGGAGTCTTCGATCAGACGATTAGGCACGCTCATTGCGTCAGCGGTTGATACGAAATCGTATAAACCCTCGGTTCCTACGATTCTAATCTACTTAGTCTTCTTAATAAGAAAACTAAACTAAATCACGTTATTCCGAGGCAAACTTTGAGATTTCCGTAGGACCACCTTCCTCCACCCACACATCATCTTATTTAGCACAGATTACGAACAAGCGGGTGAGGTAACTTGGGTAGGAGAAGGAAGAAAACACTACGGATTGTTAGACGAACCTTGCCGAAGGTCTTTGCCTGTCCGCGATGTGGCATGATAACGATTCGAATCACATCACAACTGGATGAGGAATCACAAGACAACGTTTACTCGATTGCGTGTGGCAACCTAGGGTGCTCTCTCCGCAGAGAACTCAGGTACCCCACCAAACGCGCCGACATAGACGTCTACAACACATTCGTAGACGACTTCGCACGAGTCGGTGCCTGAGATGAACGGGCCAGGACCAGTCGAGAAGAAGATACTTCATGAAACAAGAAGAGGCACCATTTGCGCGGCCCTGATTGATCCTGAGGATTTCTCTCCGGCTCGAGCCGCAGAGACAGCAGGGGCCGCAATCAAATGCGGAGTATCATTGATTCTGGTCGGAGGCTCGACAATCTCTGACCAAAGCCGGCTGGACGCGGTCGTCAGAGCCATCAAGAAACGCGTGACATCACCGGTAGTACTCTTTCCAGGTAACATCACAGGAGTATCACGTCACGCTGACGCGATACTCTTCAGCAGCCTGCTCAACTCGACCAACCCCTACTTCATCATAGGAGCCCAAGCGTTGGGGGCCACGGCGGTGTATAGAACGAGGATCGAAAGCATACCGATGGGGTATCTCGTCTTCGGCAACTCAAGCGCGACGAGCTTCATCGGTCAGGTGAACGGGATTCCGCAATCGAAACCCAACCTCGCGGCAATCTATGCCCTCGCCGCCAAGTATCTGGGAATGAGGAACCTCTATCTGGAAGCAGGGAGCGGGTCTGGAGAGCCCGTCTCGCCAGAGACTATCCGACAGGTTCGAAAGGTCTACGACGGGATCCTGATCGTGGGGGGCGGAATCACCAACGCAGATCAAGCGCGAAGGGCTTCACATTCGGGTGCGAACGTTCTGGTCGTCGGCAATCTCCTCCAGACCGAAGGGTTCGACAAGACCCTACGACAAATCACTAAGGCATTAAGGCACAGATAGAGCTTAAGACCTAGCCGCGGACCGATGACAACGGATGTCGTTCTCCAGCAAGGACGCCTGGGCTCGCGCCCGGCAGCTAGCACCCTTCCCCGCCAGACTCGAGGGATACTACCAAGACATCCTTTCACAGTACGAAACGACCTACAACCTCGCCTCGACAGCGAGAGCCAAGGGACTCGACCCGAAACAAACAGTCGAGTCGAAGACGGTCTTCGATCTGGCAGACCGGGTGAACCAAATGCTCGGCCTGGACCAGTTCGAAAGCCTTGTCGGCAGGCTCAGGGAGCTCCTGAAGTCCACCACCAAGGAGCGCGCAGCTCTGACAATCTCTCAAGAAATCGCCCTGGGCCGGTTTGGGGCCCTTGAAAGGCAGAAGGCACTCGAGTACGGCGTCCGCGCTGGCCTCGCCGTGATGACGGACGGGGTCACGGTCGCCCCAATCGAAGGCATCTTCGACGTCTCGATCAAACAGAACGACGACAACAGCGACTACACATGCGTCACCTACGCCGGCCCGATGCGCTCTGCCGGCGGGACCGAGGCCGCCTTCTCACTCGTGATTGCAGACATGACAGCGAAAAAGCTGGGGCTGGCAAGCTACAGAGCCAGGCAGGAGGAGGTCGACAGGTACGCCGAAGAACTCAGGATCTACGAAAGAGAAGTCGGGAACTTCCAGTACAAGGTCACGGACGAAGACATCAGGCGCACAATCTCCAACCTGCCGGTCGAAATCGACGGCGTCGAGACCGACCCGATTGAGGTCGTGGTCCACAGGAACCTGAAACGGGTGAGTACAGACCGCATGAGAGGCGGAGCTCTCCGAGTGCTGAATGACGGGGTGATCGGGAGGGCCCACAAACTGGCGAAGAAACTCGCCACCCTTAACGTGACTGGATGGGAATGGCTCGCCCAACTCAAGGGAGGGACGCAACAGTCGGCTAACGAGACCGAGCAGGCAGGCGCCCACTTCGAGGAGGTAATCTCGGGCCGGGCAGTCCTTTCAATGCCACACCGGCGGGGGGGCTTCAGGCTCCGTTACGGCAGGGCACCAAACACCGGACTGTCCACCATTGGAATCCACCCGGCCCTGACCACGCTCCTCGACTACCCGGTCGTCCCAGGCACGCAGGTCAAGGTGGACCTTCCTGGGAAGGCTGCCACCATCGCTTTCGTCGACTCGATTGAGGGGCCGACTGCCCTCTTCACGGACGGAAGCGTGAAACGGGTTGAATCTATCTCTGAAGCCGAAGCGCTTCGAGAAGGACTTGACAAGATCATAGACCTCGGAGACGTCCTCATGAGTTACGGTGACTTCCTTGAGAACAACAAGAATCTCCCCCCTTCACCATATGTCGCCGAGTGGTGGTGCCAGGACCTCGGACAAGCACTCGGCTCTGCCCCAGGCTCGGCCGAGCGCCTTGCAGAGTCCGGAGTCCCACTCGAAAGGGCCACGAACCTCAGCGCCAATGGAATAACGACCATCCCGACCGCGCGGGAGGCCCTCGTGCTTTCACAGGTTCTTGGAATCCCACTTCACCCCCGCTTCACACCGCGGTTCGATAGGATTGCCGCCCCTGACCTGGTAGAGCTAAGAAGCAAGTGCAGGAAGGAGGGCCGCGACGTGATTGTCGACATCACATCACATCACACGAAGCAGATACTCCAGAACTCTTTGATTGAGCATCGCGTCGACGGGTCCTCAGCGGTTGTGGAGGGGGACGCGGCTGAGGTGCTCACAGCACTTCTGAAACTCGAGGCTGACCACGAAGGGTTTGACTCGGCCGACCCAATTGAGGCAGTCCGCCGACTTTCTGGGATAACACTGGGCCGGCAGACCACGGCCACGATTGGGATCAGGATCGGGAGGCCGGAGAAAGCCATGATGAGACGCATGAAGCCACCGGTCCACGTCCTCTTCCCTGTCGGGATGGCTGGCGGCCAATCAAGGGACATCACGGCAGCGTCCAAAGCGGGGGTCGTTGACGTCGAGATCACAAATACCTACTGCCCTGACTGCAGGGAGAGACGACTTTCAGCCAGATGTGAAGTATGTGGCGCCCCGACTACACGTTTCCTTTCATGTCCCCGGTGCGCGCTGACTACACTCGAGGCTACCTGTCCCAAGTGTAAGATCAAGACAGTAACCTACTCCCATACCGACTTCGACCTCCGCTCGAAACTCGACGCGCTGAAGACCAGGCTGCCACACGACCCATCCAGACCGATAAAGGGGGTAAAGGGGCTCACAAGCATTTCAAAGACCCCCGAGCCCATAGAGAAGGGCATCATCCGGAGCAACCACGACGTCTTCGTATACAAGGACGGGACTCTGCGGATTGATGTCACCAACGCGTCACTTACCCACTTCCGACCTTCGGACGTGAAGTTACCAGTCGAGAAACTGGCCGGGCTGGGGTATGCCACAGACGCACAAGGACAACCGCTGGAAAGGGAAGACCAGGTTCTAGAGCTGAAACCCCAGGACATCATCATTCCATCGGGGGTCTCCGACGATTTGCTGAGGATGGCACAGTTCGTGGACGACGAGCTCCGGGACCTGTACGAACTCCCGGCCTACTACAGAGCGGAGACGCCTTCCGACCTCATCGGAAAGGTCGTGATTGGCCTCGCGCCCCACACCTCTGTCGGAGTTGCCGGGAGGATAGTGGGGTTCTCAGCCACCCAAGTCTGTTTCGCAAACCCCTACTGGCATGCGGCGAAGAGACGCGACTGCGACGGAGACGGAGACTCTCTCCTGCTGCTGCTGGACGCACTGCTGAATTTCTCTCTGGAATTCATACCCCATCAGATTGGGGGCATGATGGACACGCCTTTGCTGGTCCAGCCCGTGTTGCTGCCTTCGGAAGTAGATGAACAGGCGCACAACTTCGACATCGCCTCATCCTACCCCCGCGAATTCTACGAAGCGACCCAGAAGACCCCTCCCGCGGCGGCCGTGGAAGGATTGATTGAGCGGATCGGGTCACGCTTGGGCAACGAGACACAATTCTACGGGTATGGCTACACCCACACCACCAGCGCCCTGGCCATCAAACGTTCCCGCGCGGCCTACTCCACCCTGCGAACCCTGAACGAGAAGATCTCCAAACAGATTGAGGTCGCATCGAAGATAGACGCAGTCTCGACGAAGGAGGTAGTCGAATCCATAATCAAGACGCACCTGATCAGAGACATAATGGGGAACACGAAAAAGTACGCGACTCAATCGTTTAAGTGTCGGAAGTGCGGCCTGACAATCCGCCGGCCTCCGGTATCGTGGACATGTCCGAGCTGCGGCGGCGAAGTCAGGGGAACCCTGACTCAGGCTTCCGTCGAGAAGTACCTTTCAATCGCCCAGAGACTCGCTAGAGACTACGACGTCGACCCATACCTGAAGAGCCGCCTCGACATGGTCCAACGAGAACTCAGCCAACTCTTCCAGGGGGAAAGGAAAGCCGACCAGCTCGAGCTGACCGATTTCCTTCGGCCCGCTCTAACGGAAGAAGTAGGCCGGTGACTCCCCGAAAGCGTACTTGACAGTCTGGAATCCCTTTCTGAGCTCCTTCACTCTGCTCGCCACTTCCCTCTTGCTCCGACCTTCCATCGCGAGATGGATGATTTTCGCCACTTCTTTCATCTCCCCCTTCCCCATCCCCAACCGGGTCAGCTCGGCGACTCCGAGCCTTATCCCGCCAGGATTCGTGTAGTGCCTTCCCGCCTGCAGGTCCCCGGGAATCAGCTGCCTGTTGATGATCAGGTTCTGCTCTTCGAGCAGCTTCTCGATTGTACCCCCGTCGGAGTACTTCGTCACGTCCACGGCGACCTGGTGCGACTTCGTGTACCCGTTCTTCTCCCCCAAGACCTTCTCCCCCAGCCGAGCTAGTTCGTTCGCAAGAACCTGCGCGTTCTTTACCACGTCCCTCGAATAACCCCGCCCGAACTGCAGGAACTCAGCGAAAAGAAGGGCTTTCCCTGCTACGTTGTTGAGATGATGGTTGCTGGTGGTCCCAGGGAAGACCCCCTTCTTCAGTTCCTCAACAAATTCCCCTGCCGATACAATCGCGCCCCCCTGCGGCCCGAACAATGTCTTGTGCGTGCTGAAGGTCATCACCTGCGCTCCCTCGCGCAACGGGTCCTGGAACCGCCCTCCAGCAATCAGCCCGGCGACGTGGGCAGCATCGTAGCAGACAGTGCCCCCTCCCTCCCGGATCACGTCTGCGAGCTCCCTGACTGGGTGTGGGAACAGGAACAGGCTCCCCCCAAACATAGCGAGCTTGGCCGGCTTCGCGAGGGCCTTGATTCTCTTCTTGGATTCGTCTACGTCTATGTTCATTTCGTCCTTGTCGAACGCGAAGTACTCGACCTGAAGCGAATGGACCAGGCCGGCAGAACCCGAAAAGTCCCTCTTTCCATGCGAAATGTGACCTCCGTTTGGAATCGAAAGCGCCAGCATGGTGTCGCCGGCGTTGCTCAGGGCCGAATAGACCGCAAGGTTGGCCACCACCCCGGAAGTCGGCCTGACGTCGATGAAATCGGCTTTGAAGAGCCTCTTTCCAAGCGAGATGGCGAGCAACTCTATCTCGTCAATGTACTTGCAGCCAGCGTAGACTCTTTCTCCAGGCCACCCTTCAGCATACCTATGCCCAAGGTCTGACGACAGCACCTGTCTGACGCGCTTGGACGCCAGGTTCTCACTGGCCACCAAAGGGAGGCACTCAGAGAACCACTTCTCATGAGCCCTCACTTTGTCAAGGACGGACTCGAACACATATTCGTAGGTGGGCATGAGACGCAGCGGGCTCTGGTAGATAATTATGCGTTTCACACCCTTGGCACCGGGGCGTTATCCTTAAGAACGGTCTGGCAATCCCAGCTCCTGAAATGAGCGGCAAGAAGAACAACGCACCGATGCCCGCATCGAGTGCTGGCCTGCTGACCTTCTTCAACGAAGAGACTCAGGGGATAAAGATCAGGCCGGAGATAGTCCTAATCGGCTCGCTTGTCCTGATAGCTGCGTCAATTGCAATCAACATCCTCCTCCGCTAGATGGGCGTCACCGAAACGTTCGGCCACTGAAGCCCTGGCGGCAAGATACAGGCATCTCTTCGTCCTCCCCCGTACCGAAATCATCCTCCTGCTCACTGCACTCACGTCATTCCTACTGAGCCTCGAAGCCAGAGGAAGCGGGTGGGTCTCCGCGTTCATCACGGCGACCGTCATCGCGGTCCTGTCTTCCATAGCCATCTCAAGTGCCCTCCTGATTGCGGACAAGACGACCATCGCCAATTTCCGGAGGACGAGCGCCATGGTTCTGATGAGTCAGGCCCTATGGCTGGTCTGCACGACCGCAGGTCTAGGGTATTCCGCAGTCATCGGTTCCACCCGTCCGCTTGCCAACGCCGTCATGTTCGGGGCCTTTGTCGGCCTTGGGATGGAGTTCCTGACTGTCAACGGCGCTTTCACAGAGAGCACCCCGCTTTCGGCACCTCTCGCGGCAGTTCATCCGGTCTCCACCTTCCTGATAGTAGGGCTGCCGTTGACAACGGGCCCGTTCAGCCTGGCCACGGTCGGCACTGGCGCAGTCTCACTCGCAGTCATTGCCGCTTTCACCCCCCTCCTGAGGCGAAGGAAGACCAGTCACGGCCACGACCCGGTTAGGCTCTTCCAGGCTTTCATGAAGGCGTGGACCAACAAAGACGCAGCCGACCTCGAAGCGGTGATTTCAGACCACGCCGAACCCACTAGAGTCGTCACCAAGGTGATGCGCTTTCGGCAGAGTAGCGGCGACACATTCGTCGTCCTGCCAGGGGTCCACCCGGGCCCGTTCTTTCCAGTAGGGAGCTACAACCTTCCCGGGGTTATTGCCGAGGAGTTCAAAGAGACGGGTCACGTTCTGACACTGCACAGGCCCGGGGGACACGAGAGAAACCTCACGAGCAACGATTTGGCCCATCAGTACGCCTCGCAGATCTGCGAGTTCGCACGGACCATCATTCCGTCGGAAGCCGGGACCATGCGCGGTCCGCTCTACGGACGGATCGGGAAGGCCTCGGTGAGCTCGACCGCGTTCTCACGCGACGTCCTTCTCACCATCTCGTTTGCCCCCCTCGGTTCTGACGACCTCGAACCACGAGTCGAAGAAGAGATGTCCCGCCTCGCTTCAGCAGTGGGATTCACGGCTTCAACAGTCGACGCACACAATTCACTGGCCCACGAACAGGAACACCCCGACACTTCTGACCCTGGATGGAAGGACATCTTTGCCCGCATGAAGGATTCAGAGCCGCGGCCGTTGAGTATTGCCTATTCACACTCGAGTGAAGTTGGATTCTCCGCCGGCGACGACGTCACCGAAAACGGCATCAACCTGCTGATGCTCGAAACGGGCGGGACGAAATCGGTTCTGATCCTAGCAGACGCGAACAACGCAGTGTCGAACCTACACGAAGAAGCCGCGAAAGCACTGGAGTCATCTGGCTACCAACTCATCGAATTCTGCACTTCAGACAGCCACGACCTGGCAGCGAGAGGGCTCACAGTCACTCGAGGTTACAGGGCGTTGGGGGAGGCCACTCCCGTCAACGTTATCACGAAGCTGGTCGTCGACCTAGCACGGCTAGCTGAGACAAGGTTGGCCCAGTGCAGGTACGGTTCCGGCGAGTTCACAAGCTCTGTCAGTGTCTTCGGTTCGAAAGCGTTGGACGAGTTCGCGTCTATCACTCAATCAAGTTCCAAGTTCGCCAAGAGGTACGCCAAGCCGGCAGTCGCGACCGCACTGTCCCTGCTCGCGCTTTCTCTCGCGCTGTAGGAAAGGGATTTAGACTCACAGGGGGCGTCGGCCCCGTGGAGCGGTCTAGGGGGATGCTGATAGGGGTCGAGGGCGTGGACGCAGTCGGCAAGAGGACCCAGACTTCTCTCCTGAGTTCTTGGCTCCACTCCAATAACATCACATCGAGCAGTATATCGTTCCCCGACTATGGCACAGTCATCGGCCGAGAGATTAAAGGCTACCTGCTGGGGCGCAGGGACTACTCACCCGAAGTCGGACACATGCTGTTCGCAGCCAACAGGTGGGAGAAGAAGGATGTCATAGAACGCCTGCTCTCGAAGTCGGAGGTCGTAATCGTCAACAGGTATTCGGCCTCCAACCTGGCCTACGGCACCGCGAAGGGCCTGAAGCTCGACTGGCTCATCAACCTCGAGGCTGGCCTCCCGAAGGCCGACTTGGTGATGGTTCTCGACGCACCCCCGTCAACCCTTTACCCTCGAAGAGGCCTCAACAAGGATAAGTATGAACGGAGCATCGAGTTGCAGGAAAGGGTGCGCAGGGCCTACCTGCACCTCGCCGAGGAATTCGGATGGACGATAATCAACGCGGCACAAGGAATCGAGAGCACCAACCATACCATAGTTGCGACAGTCGCAAAAGCACTCGCGGAGAGAGGACGAACCGTTTAAGACCAACAGAGTCTGCTTGAGACGCCATTGAGACTGAAGCCGGTCGCGGAGATAAGGGACCCTGTCCACGGATACGTGAAGGCCACCAAAGTCGAACGCGACCTGATCGACTCGCCATTCATCCAGAGGCTGAGGAGGGTCCATCAACTCGCGGGGAGTTATCTGGTCTATCCCGGGGCCGTCCACACGCGCTTCGAGCACGTGATAGGCACCATGCACGTGGCCGGTGAGATCGCCGAATCTCTGGCTCTAAGCTCCGGAATGAAAGCCGACGACATCCAGGAAGTCAGGCTGGCCGCCCTTCTCCACGACGTGGGGCACGGGCCGTTCTCTCACATGTACGAAGAGGTCCTAGGCGAGAAGTCCGACCTGACCCACGAAGACATCTCTGAAAGGATCGTGCGCGAGACTTCAATCGGCGACATCCTGGAAAAACACGGCTTCTCCTCGAGACAGCTGTCGTCCTTCGCCGTTGGGAAGCACAGAAGCAAACCCCGCTTCATGAACGAGATCATCGCCGGAGGTCTGAGCGCCGACATCATGGACTACCTGCTGAGGGACTCGTACTTCACAGGAGTGGAGTACGGCAAAGTCGACGTCCGGAGGATAGTCGATTCCCTTCAGACCGCCGAAGGGCACCTGGCCCTCGACGAGGCTGCCCTGTACGCCTTCGAAGCACTGCTGCTAGCGAGGTACGAGATGTTCAAGGCGGTCTACTTCCACCGGACTGTAAGGGCAGCCGAACTCATGCTCGTCCAGTCGATGAAGCTCGCTGACGACGCCCTCGGGCTCACCGACCTCTCCGACCTGGAGCGGTACCTTGAACTGACAGACGAAATCGTCCTCCACAAGCTCACGACTCTCGACCCTTCAACCCCCGAACTGAAGGAGGCGAGGCGGCTCGCCCTGGATTTCAGGGACAGGAGGCTGGTCAAGTGCGTCTTCGAAAGACTCGTACAGAGAAAAGACAGAGCCGTCGAACAGCTCTTCGCAAAGGGCAGGATCAGGGACCAGGTCGTCTCGGACCTAGCGGAAAGGTCGAAGGTCGACCCCATGCGAATCTTCCTCGACGTCCCCACGATGCCGTCTGTTCCGTACACTTCTTCGCGGGAGGCGCTGACCCATATCAGGCTAATCCAAGGGGAGGGTAGCAGGAGAATCAGCAGGGACGTCCCGATAAGCGAACTACCGCTTCTCGGGTCAATAGCGGGCTTCATGGATGTCCTGCGCGTGTACTCGGCCCCCGAACACAGAAGGTCGGTCACGCGGGCGACGGCCGAGCTCTTCGGCGACGACGGCTACATAACGAAGATTTCAGTCTAGCCGCGGCTCTAAAATATCACACACGACTAACCTTCGGTGGAATTAGAAGAAGTCTTCGCCTACGACTCTTTCCGCCCGGGTCAGAAAGGGCTGGCCCTGCGGGTGAACCAGTGTTGCATCGCTGGCGAGATTCTGTTGGCCGAGGCGATGAGCGGTTTCGGTAAGACGGCAGCAGTCCTGACCGGGGTGGTTTCTGCAGCGGAGGAGACCGGTTGCAAGGTCGTCTACGCATGCAGGACGAAACGACAGATTCTGCGGGTGGTAGAAGAGCTCTCCAGGCTTCAGAAACGGCACCACGTCACCGCCGCTTCGATGCTCTCCAAGTTCGATTACTGTCTGCTCAAGGAGGACGGTTCCAGGCATGTTCCACAGGAATCGTTCGGTTGGTACTGTTGGTTCAACGTCCACAACAATCTTTGTTCGTATTTCTTGAACGTCGCCCTCCTCGGCGGCGAGTTCGAGCAGGCAGTCCGGGAGGTCATAAGAGACGTCCCGAGTCATCGGGAGCTGCTCACAAAGTCCCAGTCGATTCACGTCTGCCCATACGAGGTAGCACGGCTTGCCATGGCCCAAGCGACCGTGGCCGTCGTCCCCTATCAGTACGTCTTCGACCCGAGGGCCGCCCCGGTCCTCTTCGACCGCAACTTCTTGGAGCGAAAGAAGACGATTCTGGTGGTCGACGAGGCGCACAACCTGCGCGAGTTCCTTAGGGGGGTCAACTCGACCACGCTGACCGTGGAACAGCTGGAGTGCGCGATCAGCGAAGCACGGACACTTTTCATGGACCAAGCCGCCGCCTCGCTGGAGGCCCTCAAGAGACTTCTACAGCGGTTCATGGAAGGGTCACCCGGCTGGCTCCTCGACAGAGCTGAAGTGTTGGAGGAGTTCCGGAAGGAGCGCGGAGCGGCCTGGCTCCAGAACCTCTCCTTCGAGCTCACGGCGTGCTCCGAGGCAGCATGGGGGGCGGTTGCATACGAGAAGAGGCTGCCGTCTCGCCTCCTGCAGGTCGGCCAGTTCTTGGTCAGGCTTTCATCCGAGAGCAGAACGGTGCTGGTGAAGTGGGAACGGACGCTTGCGCTGATTGACCCGAACCCAACGGAGGATTTTGCTTCATACCTCAAAGGGTTCCAAAGCTCCGTCCTGGTCTCTGCTACCATCAATCCCTCGGACGTCTTCATCAGGTCACTCGGCCTCGGTTCCGCAGACGCTTCCACATACCAAGCCGCGACAGAGCCTCTGGTGTCGGTCAAGACCATAATCGATACAAGCGTGACCACCAGGTACAAGCTGCGCAGTCCGGAGATGTTTGCGAAAATAGCCTCCAGGGTCGCGGCGATAGTGGAGGCGAATCAGGACGGCGTCGGAGTTTTCGCTCCGTCGTACTCCGTACTCGAACCAATCTTCGAGATGGCATCGCACAAGATTGCGGGGAGGCACCTAGCAACAGAAGCAAGGGGACTGTCGAACCAGGACGCGGCACAACTTTTCGAATCTCTACGCTCAAACAGGGGTTCCGTCCTGTTCGGCGTCCAAGGAGGCCGCTTCTCTGAGGGGGAGGACTTCCGGGAAGACATCTTGAGCGCCATCGTGGTAATAGGGCTCTCGTTGCCGCCGCCATCCCCGATGCTCTACGCCGAATATGCGTGCCTCAAGCGCGCCGGCGAGCCGGACTCGTATCTGATGCTCTCCCGCCTCCCTGCCCTCCGCAAGGCGTTCCAGGCCGCCGGCAGGCACATCAGGAGTCCGGGAAAGCGGGGGCTCGTCTTTCTCTTGGACAGCCGCTTCGACTCGGGTGTGGTGAGAGACCTTATGCCGTCGTGGATGAAGAAAGATCTAGTCAGCGGTGAGTTTGACCCCCAAACGTTGCACCTGATCACAAAGCAATTCTGGGGATCTAGTGGCTGAACACTACGCCTTTTCGGAACGCGATTCTCGCAGCCGCGCTCTGGTCCCCCTGAACTCCCTTCAACCTCACGTTTCTGGTCGAGGTCCCAGACTCATCGACAAGTTCTATCACGGCCTCAGGGACTTCGTTCACCAATGCCGCAACCAGTTTGGCCGCAAGGGTCGGGTTGCCGTTCCCTATCCTAATCATCGAACCTTTCGAGGGGACCCTCTTCACAAACACTCCCACTCTGGAACACAGGCTGTCGGTGGAACCGTAGGTGCCGAACGCCAGGTTGACGTCCCCGTAGTAGACGGCCATCCCATTTCTGGCTCCAGGGTCAATCCCTATGAGTACCGTCTCCTTCCCGCCGGTCAGTCGGGACAGAATCTGCCCCTTGAAGACTGATGGGTTCTCGTCCAACTCTTCGGCTGCAAGAACTCGCTCCCCGAACGGTCCCGCTTCCGCGCTCGTGGTCAACACCAGATCGCATTCTGGATGCTCAGCCCCGGGGACCAGACTGGCGAAGGGAAGCCCGGCCTTCCTCAGCCTCGAAACAAGAGAGTAGTAGGCTCCGGCCCGTGACGTCGCGACACAGATGCGGCCCATCATTGATATACTCTCGGAGGGTGGCACGGCTCTGCAGGGCTAATGAGCTTTAGCGCCCAGCAGTCACGCTCCTTCGTCGGCCCGTTGCTTGGGCACACGGCGACCTTCATGGTCGACGATAGAAGAACGAACCTCGCCTTTGCCAGGAGCGCGCTCTTCCACCTGACACGGGAGAGACATCCTTGCGTGATACTCGACATCGACGCGTTGTACTCATCGAACTCAGACTTCATTTTCGCACCGCTTTCTGAAACCCAGTTGCGGGCGATTCAGGTCGTCGTGCCTGAACCGGATTCCGACGTGGAAGCCGTTATCCCGGCCCTGTTGGCTTCGGACTCCGAGAGGATCATCGTCGACAGTCTGAACAGCCTGTTCCACCTCCTGACGACCGGGGGCCGGAGCTCCAGGAGCAGGAAACTGTCGTTCATGATGGCCCTCCTTTCCTATCTGACAAAGGTCCAGAAGACAGCCGTCCTGTTCACCATGTATCGGCGGGAAAGGGCCCCCTACTTCGGCCGCAGCAAAAACATCTCCGACCTGTCCGATATGACCGTGTCAACCAGCCTGACGGGCGCTGCGTTGGCCTTGAAATGCGAGCGGGGCCTTGGCTGGGTCGGAGGAGGCTTCTCTCTCCCTACCCCTTGAGGGTGACCAGGTAGAGTCCCATCATCACGGACGTCGCAATCAGGAGCAGAGCGAACCCTAGGTACAGGTTCACCATTCTCGACTTCGTCGTCTGCCTCCCGCTGATGTACGTCAGGTAAATCCCTGCCCCTCCGAGGAGGATCACCATGGCGTCGATGAACGTCTCGGGGATGGTCTGGGACCCGGCCACCGGATATATCGTTTCGGCCTGATTGGGAACAGGGAGGACGACGGCGTTGACGAACCCCGCCATCAACCCGGCCACGATCAAGATGTAGAGGAACTGAACCACGCCCCACCTGCCGACCGCAGACCCGACGAAGCGACGCAGAATGTCCCATAGGGCGCCCACAGATTTCCTGTAGCCCGTCTCAAGGAGATTTCTTATCATGTATTCGACCCTCTAGCAATCCTGCTACTTCTTTCGCCCACTGCCCAGTTTGGGCATTGATAATAACCCTATCCAAGTACGTCTTCCACTCCATAGACCCGTAGGCTCTCACCCACAGCCCGTAGGTCGTTTCAATGTTTTCCTTCGCAGACTGGTGATACAGGCACAGGTCGGTGACGGCCTCCCGACCGCACAACTCACACTTCATTCCTCTTGACCCCCTTCGACGGACAGGCAGGGTTCACGCAGAGCCTCCAAGGATGCCCCCCGCCTAGCACATAGACCACCGGCCACGAACAATGCTGGCAAGGCTTCGCGGCCGCCTTTATCGCACCCCGTTGTGGGAGTGGGGCAGAAGCTCTGCACCCCGACGAATAGTTGGAGCAGCCGACGAACCTCTTGCCCGTCTTCTTAGACCTGATGAGCCTTAGTTTACCGGTTTTGCATACAGGACAGTCACCGAGCACGTAGGATGCTGCCACAGTCGCCATGAGGGCCGCATCTATTTCCCGGCCCACGCTCTCTTCGTTTGTGCTGAGGCCCGCCAACTGCTTGGTCATCGACCTCACCGTCTCCCGGACCAGGTCACGGTCCTCCCCCGACCCATTCTCGACCCCTTCCAGCCGCTCTTCTATCTCACGCGTCAGCTCCACGGTGATGATGGACGGGGCAAACCGCTTCATCGTTTCGACGACGGAGAGTCCCAGTTCAGTGGGGGCAAGGCCGGCACCAGCGACGTAGCCCCTCGCGACGAGCGTCGAGATCACTTCTGCCCTCGTGGCTTTCGTCCCAATCCTCTCTCTTTCCATCTTCTCGAGCAGGCTGCTCTGGTTGTACCTCGACGGCCTCGATTCGAATTGCTCTTCGTTCCTGGCTTCGACGACCTTGAGCCTGTCTCCCTCGTTCATCTGCGGGACGTCGGCGTCCTTCAGGCCCCTGTATCGGCCATAGAGCGTCGTCCAGCCCGGAAAGACGGTCCTTCCCCCACCAAGCCTGAACTCGTGTTCCCCTACCCTAATCGCCACGGTTACCATCTCCCTCTTCGCTGGAGGGGCGAAGACCGACAGGAACCTCCTGACAACGATGTCATAGACTTTGGATTCCGACGCGTCGAGAGGTCTTCTCGGGCGTTCGCCCGTTGGATGGATGGCGGGATGGGCCGGGTCTGTCTTGATCCCTTCAACCGGCCTCAGTTCTCCGCGGAGGAGCTCGGCGACCCCCTTCGAGTACTCGGACAGCCCCGCCAGCCCCTGCAGTATCCCCCGATAGTTGAGCGACCGGGGGAGTTTCTGGCTCCCCGTCCTCGGGTACGAGATGAGCGCACCGAGATACAACCGCTCCGCGATTTGCAGGGTCCGGCTCGGAGAAAACCCAAATGCACTGTAAGCTTCCTTCTGCAGGTCTCCTATGTTGAACGGTGGGTAGGGCGGTACTTGGACCACGCTTCTCCTCACGGATACTACCTTCCCCTCCCCGCCGGAGCAGTCCGAGGTGACTCTCGCCGCGTCGGCCCGCCTGTCGAGTCGATCCTTCGAATAGGCCGCGACGACCGTCTCGCCGTCCTTCTTGAAAAGGCCTGTCACCTTCCAGAACGGGGTCGGGACGAACCTTTGGATCTCCCTCTCCTTTTCCACAACGAAGTTCAGAGTCGGCCCCTGCACCCGCCCCATGCTCACAGTCCTGTACCTGTGACCTGAACCGAGAGCCGACTGGGAAAGGAACCGAGAGAGGTTGACCCCCCAGATGAAATCGACCAGGTGTCTGGCTCTTCCCGCCCGCGCCAGCCCTTGCCCCGCATTCGGTTTGGCAGACCTGAATGCTTCGACCAGCTCTTCCTTCGTCAGGGTCGAGAACTTCGCCCTAAGCGCCTGGTCCTCCCTCCCTGCGCACGCATATCTGAGGACGTTGAATCCGATGGTCTCCCCCTCGAAATCGAAATCGCAAGCGTTGACGAATCGTCTCGCCCCTTCAGACAACTTCCTGATTGCGGCTATCCTCCTGCCAGCGTTCGCGTTCTCCTTCTCCACCATATCTGAAGGATACCACTCCACATCGAAGATCGGGTAGACCGTCCGCTCTTCGAACGGGTCAGACACTGCATAGACGTGCCCCTGTGCCGAACACACGACGAAGTCCTCTCCATCCGCGTTGAATCTGAAGACAGTGACCCCGTCGGCCACAGAAGCCTCCGCTCCCCCTCCGGACAGCGCTTCGGAGACCCTTCTCGCAGCGTCCGGCTTCTCGCAGACCACGAGAGTATAGCCGTCAGGGCGGGATTCAGGGTTCAACGGCTGCGACTTGCCGGCTCAGGAATAAGAACCGTCCACCTTCTTCACTTCTACGACGAACTTGTCTGTCGAAAGCTTCACGCCGCACTTCTTGCACTTGTAACCCATGACCTTCAGGACATCGTTAGGGGACTTCAGGTCGAAACCCGAGTAAAGTGAACTGCCGCAAGACAAACACGCGATCTCGTAGGTCAACGACTCACCGTCGGAGTTACGAAGCTAAAAGCGTATTCCGGCGTCTGTCGTATCCTAGGCTCCTAAGATACACGCATTCGTCTGTCGGAATCGAGAACCGGCGTGGCGGATACTCGGTCTTCCGGAGCAGCTCCCTCCTCAATCCGCTCACTATTACGATGGGGGTCGCCTCATCCGATTCGCCCATGATTAATTCGGCTGCGGAGCTGAGGTCGTCGGCAACAGCTTGGGACGTCACCTTCAGGACGTTACCGAACAAGTCCGACTTGCCCCTCAGGTCAAGAATCGCTTCGAGTCCAGAGGCCGCGACAGCCACCCCCGTGGTCCCCTTCCTAGAAGGAGAAAGTCTGCTGTCGCAGATGACCACCCCGATCGTAGCTCCGGTGGCGAACCTCACAGATTCCCGAATCCGCCGCGCCAGCGCTTCAGGCCTTCTCGGGTAGAGGACTACCATACCATGTTCGATGTTGGACTTGTCTATCCCAGCGTTGGGGGTCAGCACCCCTTCGCGACTGGTCAGTAGGAAGCCAGGAATCCCCCCAACCACTTCGTCCGATTCCCGCAGCACGAGTTCGCATAATCGCTCGTTCATCCGGTAGCGCTTCGCGAGTTCCTTGGCCTTCCGGCTGACCAGGACGCTCCTGAGCCTGATGACTCTCCCCTCTGAAATGGCAATGAATTTGCTGGAAATCACTAGGACATCCCCGTCCTTCAGGACCCCTCCCAACTTCTTCACGACGAGCCCGACTGCGTCGAACCTGGATGATGCGGGTCGGACCGTGACCCCCCTCAATGTGAGCAAGTTGCCGCAGTGCGCCCTGCCTCCCTTAAATACAATCATCGTCCGCGCGGGCACCGGATGAAGACCACCCAGCTTCACGCCTACCATGAGAAGCATGCCAAGCTGACCGAATTCGCTGGATACGAGATGCCCCTCTGGTACACTACGACGACAGAAGAACACCTGGCTGTCAGGAACAGTTGTGGTATCTTCGACGTCTCGCACATGGGGCGCTTCATGGTCACCGGGCCCGAGTCCGCCGGGTTTCTCGAAGGGCTGGTCCCCACCCATGTCCAACGGCAGCCAGCGGGGAAGGCGTTCTACACCCTCTTCCTGAACGAAAAGGCTGGAATCATCGACGACCTGATAATCATCAAGCAGTCCGAGTCGGGTTTTCTCGTCGTTGTCAACGCGGCCAACGCTGAGAACGACATGCACCACATCACGCAACACGCCCCGCCGGGGGGAATCGAAATCGAGGCCGTGACCGCATCTTCCGCCATGATCGCCGTGCAGGGGCCCAGAGCCATGGAGGTCCTCCAGCCTCTGACCCCCTTTGACCTCGGACAGCTGAAGAGGTTCAGGTCCGCCGAGACAGACGTCCTTCACCAACCAGCGGTGATTTCCAGGACTGGGTACACAGGCGAAGACGGGTTCGAGGTAATCATACGCGGTGTAACCAACGAGAACCCCGAAGGGGCACTCTTGGTCTGGGAGAAACTTGCCGGTGCGTCGACCCCCTGCGGCCTTGGCGCGAGGGATTCTCTCAGGTTGGAAGCTGGTTTCCCGCTTCACGGTTCAGACATAGACCCAGAAACAAACCCGTTTCAGGCGGACCTGGGGTGGGTCGTCGCAGCGGAGAAGAAAGGTTACGTGGGCTACGACGAAATCGTCAGACTCAGGGAGGCTCCGCCGGACGTGGTCAAGAGAGGGGTGGTGCTTGACAGGGGAATCCCCCGCCACGGTTTCGAAGTCCTCGACGGCCGCTCGAACCCCATCGGCACGGTGACCAGCGGTACCTTCTCCCCGATCCTTCGGCGAGGGATCGCGCTCTGCCGCGTCAAGAACGCCAGCTCGGGACCGGGGGACGCCGTCAAGGTCAGGGTCAGAGGCTCGGACGAGGAAGGACGGCTGGTAAAGCCACCATTCTATGACGAGAAGTCCTACGGGTGGAAACGCGGGGCACAACGGTAAATAGGCCAAGGCTCGAGGTCGACCTGCATGGACCACGCTGGCTTTGAGATACCCGATGACCTGGTCTATACCAAGGAGCATGAATGGGCGAAGGAAGCGGCCCCAGTCATCAGGGTGGGCATTACCGACTACGCGGCGAAGACGCTGAATGACATAGTCTACGTCACTCTCCCCAAGCTGGAAGAACGGGTGACCCAGTTCAAGACCATGGGGACTGTGGAATCCATCAAGGCGGTCTCGGAGCTTTATTCACCGATTTCAGGCACGGTCACCAAGGTGAACAAGGCACTCGACTCCCACCCGGAACTCGTTAACAAGTCCCCGTATGGGGAAGGGTGGCTGCTGGAGATAAGGCCTGATGATTTCACTTCTGAACGCAAGAACCTTCTCGACCCGAAGAGTTACGCAGCTCACATCGAATCGCTTCAGAGATAGTCTGGCGCAAGCGACGATTCTGACAGTTTCAACGGAGGAGTTAATTACCCCGTACAGCTCTGCGGCAAGGAATTGGAGTTCGGACTCAGATGGCTGAGGTCCGCGATCAAGAGGCCTACGCTGTCAAGAAGGGCCTTGATGATTGCCCTCACCCTTTCTTTCGTGTTCACTATCGCAGTCACGATTAGGGCGTATTCGGCGCGCTACGGTTACTACCTGAACGAATTCGACCCATACTACGACTACTACGCCGCCCAGCACATCGTGACTCTGGCCCAGCAGCACGGCCTGTTCTACGCCTTCTTCAACAACCCGGCGGGCTGCGGACCGACCGTGTTGACGGCCTGCCACTCGCAGCAGGGCTACTTCTACTGGCACGACATCGCCACATGGTTCCCGTACGGCAGGGATGTCGCTGCCACCTCGCAGGGCGGACTGCAGACTGCGGGAGCCCTGATTTTCCTCCTCGCCCACAACGTCTTCGGGATACCGATAACCCTCTACTCGCTCTTGGTTCTTCTTCCGGTGTTCTTCGGCGCTCTGACCGCGGTCCTCTTCTACTTCTTGGTCAGGCGCATTGCAGGTGACGCAGCCGGTCTCTTCTCTGCCCTCATGATAGCGGTCTCGCCTCCGCTGATAGTGAGAGGGAACCTCGGCTGGTTCAAGTCTGAGCCTCTTGCCATCCTTCTGTTCGTGGCCGCCAGCTACTTCCTGCTCACCGTCTTCGACAAAGAGCGGGGGACGAGAAGCCGCATCTTCCGAGCCGCCTTGGCAGGGTTCTTCGCTGGGTACTCGAGCACAGCGTGGGGGGGCGGCGACTACTTCAGCGCCGCATTCGGTCTCCTCTTCATCATACTCCCCTTCATGAATCTGGAACTCCCCAACGTCTCGACCTCGCTGATCTCCTTCACGGCCATGACCATCCTTGTCGGAGCTTCGTTCCCGAGGCCCGGGGTAGGGATAGTCACAAGCCCGGTCGGCCTCGCTCTGATCGGTGGAACAGTGTTCATCCTCATGGCCGAATGGGCGAAGTCATGGGCGAAGCCCGCAGATTACAGGAAGACGCTTCTGAAGCTCCTCTTCGCATTCGCCCTCGCAGGCCTCTCCGCAGTCAGCTTCGGCCTGGTGGGCGGCCTCTCACTCAGGTACCTCTCGGCCATCGACCCGCTGGCCCGCACCGGGAACGCGTTGGTCCAGTCCGTGGCTGAGCATTTCGTTCCGACGGGACAGGACTACTTCACTTCGTACGCGATTCTTCTCTCCTTGGGTGTTGCAGGAGCCCTGGTCGCGTTCAGGCGCCGGAGCGTCCCCACGCTCTATGCTCTGGTGTTCGGCCTGACCGCACTCTACTTCTCCGCCGCCTTTTCCCGCCTTCTGGTCTACTCGTCAATCGCCCTCGGGCTTCTCGGAGGGATAGGGTTCGCCGAGCTCATTTTTGCTGTGGTCAAACCAGGCACGCCGTCGCTGGTGAAGAAGAAGCCTGCCTACACGGCCAGGAACGAAATGAAAGTCGTCTTCTCAATCGCTGTAATCTTTCTGATAGCCGTGCCGGCCGGGACCTACTGGATCCCCAACCCCATACCATGCACCTCCGCCGGCCAGCTCTTCTGTGATAGCAGCAACCCCGCAGACGCCGCGGTCAGCCTTGCGAACGGGGCGACGATCTACTCACGCGTCACTTTCAACGACTGGATACAGACGATGCAGTGGGTGAGGCAGGACACCCCCAGCAACGCGGTAGTGGTCGCTTGGTGGGACTACGGATACTGGCTCGCAGTGATGGGGAACCGGACCAGCGCAGCTGACAACTCCACGGTCAACGGCACGAGGATTGCGCAGATCGGGCAGATGTTCATGTCCAACGCGACCCAGGCCGCGAAGATAGCGAAGCAGATAGCGACCGGCCCCGACGGGCAACAGCGCCCGGTGTACGTCCTGGAGTTCCTCACTGGGAGCATCATCCAAGACAGCAGTGGCACCAGTTACTACACTCTGCAGGTGCCCGCTGGCAATGGGTGGTTCACCGCTGGGGGCGGGGACGAGAGCAAGAAGCAGTGGTTCATCAGAATAGGGGACCTCAACGAGTCGCAGTATCTGGAGTGTGTTGCTCCTTCCGCCACCTGCACGACCGGCGACGACTTCAACCTGACTCCTTACGCGCTTCAGAACAGCCTCTTCGCACAGCTCTTCCCATTCAAGTTCGCTGGATACCTGGTCCCCCAGGTGTCAAGCCAGGGGACAAGCATCTCTCTTTCCTTCTCCACAACATATCAGCAAGGGACGGTGGGCTCCACTACGTTGCCCCCCTTGGAAGCCTTTGCGTATCCATACAACCCCACCTACGGGACCAACAGCAGCACACTCTTCAGGCTGGCCTACGCGTCGCCGAGTCTGGCCACCCCCGCAGCGTGTCCGGGCAACACCAACTACGGCTGCTTCAACACGATCGTAGTCTACCAAGTGTTAGGCTAGCCTACTCTTCGTAGGCCATCGGACTTCTGTACCTGGCGTACTTGTCGTCAGGAGAGTACCTGGCGGGGTGGACCGTCACAGTCTGGCCGCCGCACGAGGGACACTTCTCGCTCATCGTGTAGGTGCCACAGCTCGAGCACTTCAACATCAGGCTCCTCAAGAAGCCCCACCGTATTTCCGCGATATCTCTCGTTTGAAATTGAAGACGTCATGCTTGCCCACGCCATCCTTTATCTTGTCGAGGACCCCATCGAGCGCCTTCTCGGCCTGCTTGTAGTCATCGGCCATTATCCTCACCCTGTACCTGGGAGCCCCAGCATAGGTGATGTGCACCTCTGCGTCAGAGGCTGTCGCGGCAGCCAGGAGCGTCTGCTTGACCCGTTCGATGCCGTCAGGCATCCTCGAAGACACCTCGACCAACGCTCCGACCTCGTATCTGGGGGGTACGATTTTCTCTCCTGCCACCTCGGCTATCACTTTTGCTGCCTCCGGGGACAGCCCCAGAGACTGGAGCGCCTTCTCCTTCCTTTTCGCAGCCGTCTCGAGGGCCCCATAGAGCGTCCCGTATTCCTCCTCTAGCTTGTGGACAAGCGACTTCGTCTGTTCTTCCCCGAGGCCAAGACGGTTCTTCACAACATTCACTATCGACATTGCCCTCTCTTCCCTCTTCCACTCGATGACCTTGGCGCGCCTCTCTTCATTTGTGACCTGCCTGAGTGACAGGTCGATTTCCTTCCTCAGGCTGTTGGCGCGAATGACCTTCAAGACGAGCTTCTGCTGCGGCTTCGCCACACGTTCGATGTTCCTTACCCAACCCGTGGATATCTCGGAGACATGGAGGAATCCGTTCATTCCTTCGTACTGGTCGAGGTTTACGTAGATTCCATGTGAAGTGATCTCCCTCACTGTGCAAATGACGATTTCGCCAGACTCGGGCATCACTTCGCTCATGCAGGACGGCTCCAGGCCATGCGGCTATAAGACGTTTCTCGGGCTCAACCCAGCTTCTTCACTACTTGGGCCAGCACGACCGCCTTTCCGCCCTTGCTTTCAGCCAGTTTCCTGCCGCATCCCCTGCATCCGACGTCCTTCGCCGAGTTGGAGAATAGGATTCTCTCCTCTCCGCAGTCTGGGCATTTCACCTGAAGGAAGGTGCTCCGCATACGGGGTATCGGCTCTCGCCCGCGTCTCACGCCGCTATCTCCGCCTTTCTCAGCCTCATCCCCTTCCTCATGACCTCCTTGTTACAATCCTTGCAATGCAGCTTAAGCGTGGCTTTCTTGGTTGTCTTCGCCGTCCTGATGAGCTCCGGGAACTTCTGTCCCCCGTACCCCCTCTTTCTCCCGGCCTGCCTCCTAGCCCCCCACGAACCGGCCCGTTCCTTGCCGCGCTTGTAGAGTGCGACAGAGTGTAACGTATGGCGCTTGCACGAAGGGCAGTACGTTCTCATCTCCTTTGGGAACTTCATGATCTCTCCTTGGGCTTCGAGGCGTTCTTGGTCTAGCCTTTAAAAGCATTGACTCGTTAATTTGGGTTCTGTCTCATCTCCTGGGCATTGCGGCTCGTCAAACAGGGTTTCCCTGAAGGGTTCCAGCTCCTTTGCTCAGACTGCAACACATCGAAAGGGAAGCATGGAGAGTAGACCTTAGTCGCAATTCTTGATCGTCAGACCGGTTCTCTCAGTCATAGGTGGATATTGGACCGCTTCCTTCAGACCGTCATCCTTCCGAGTATTCTCAGGTTCACCAGACCTGAGACCAAGTCTGTCATCAGGTCGTAGTGCTTCAACCTGTTCCTGAACTCTTCCCCCATGATTCTGAACTTCTTCAGCCTCGATATCGTGTGCTCCACCACGACCCTGGTCTTCGAGAGGGCCCTGTTGAACGCCCTCTGGCGAGGGGTCAGCCTGCGCCCCTTCTCTCCTCTGTGCCCCCTTCCCTTGGCCCGCCGCTTGAACGGGACGATGGGCTCCAACCCCGGGTAGTCGTTCTGTATCCCGTCGTAGCCGAGGTCGACCATCGGCCTCACCCCTTCTGGCAGAGACGGGCGATTCCCCTTGAAGACAGCGTAGTCGTGTCTCCTCCCCCTCGCGTGGTTCGTCCTGTGAACGATCAGGCCCTCGGAGTTGACTGTCAGCTGGGTCTTGACGGTGTGCCTCTTCTTCTTCCCCGAGTAATGCGTCTTCCTCTTCGTCGCGTTCTTCGGCCGGGGGATCTCCTGCTCGGTGGAGTCTACGATGGCCCTGAGCCCCGGGAAGAATTCCTCGATCTCTTCGACCGTCCCGAGCCTCTTCGCCCTCTCGTGGACCTTCTCGGGGAGCGGGAGGATCTCCCTCACGAGCGGCTCCAACATCCTGATGTCCTTCAGGACGTTGGTCTGGCCGAAATCGAAGAGGAATGCGAGCAACGTGGACGTGGCGTACAGCCTGTAGTAGGTGAAGAGCATCAGGAGCCTGTCCCTGAGGGGGAGCTTGAAGGGATGGCCTCCGCCGACCTCGTTCTTCCTGTCCTTCCTTGAGGAGAGCCTCTTCCGCTCGTAATCGTCGTACCTCGACTCGACCTCCTGGTAGACGGAGTCGAACTCGGACACCTCAAGGCCCGTGAAGGATCTGAAGACCGATGGGATTCTCGACAGCCTCTGGTAGGAGAGCATGAGAGCAGATCGTCCTGACGACGGGAAATCGAACCGTGTCTACAGGGCTGAACTATTTGGAGAAAAATTGCGACTAAGGTCTAGTGTATCCATAGGAAGAAGACCGTTGTTCCAACGACACCGGCGCGGCTCGATAGCGGCGCCATTCTCCAATCAAGCCTCCGAACCAAACCGGTCAGTCTGCGGTGACCTACGGTGGGGCTTATCTACTCTTGGCGATTCCTCTGGTGTTGACCCAGGAATCCCCAACAAGGCCAGTCGTCAGGCTTTCTCTCTGGTTATTCGGAAAACCAGCCTGGGAGATTGAAAGGCTGGAGGGAGCTGATGTCGACGCGCAATTGCTGAATGAGATTTCCAAGTGCGGAGAAGAGATCAAAACACGGTTGGTCCGCGTGTCTCAGATAGGCAGGACACTGCTGAACGCGGGATGGGATGGATGCGGACTGCTGTATGACCTAGACTTCTTGAAAGAGGTCACCCTCGAAGAGGCGAAAGCCGAGCTCAAGGCCCTGGGAATCAACGAATCTGAAATCACTCTTGATGAGGAAGACCTCGAAGACGAGGACGACCGATGACCACGAATGCTACAAGATCCGACGAACTGATAGACGAAGTCTAGGCCGGACCTGATTAGGTCCAGTATTCCCATCCAGAAACAATTCATGGAATGACCAATCCTTATAACCCGTGAGTGGTCGACCGACCAAGGCGATTCAGAATACTTTGTTCCTAGCTAAGACAGCGAGCTCTAACGAATGGAAGGCGGTCGCCGCCTCTGTGAAGACACTTGTCGAGGAGGCAACCTTCGAAGCCAATACGGAGGGGCTCACCTTCCGGGCAATGGACCCTTCGCACGTGGCTCTCGTGGACCTTCTGATACCAAATGTTTCGTTTGAAAAATACGAAGTCGACAAACCATTCAAGTTCAGCCTCAGAGTTGAGGACCTAGTCAAGCTGATCGGGCGGTCTGACAACAAAGACAGCGTAGAAATCTCATCGACCGAGGAAGACGCAATCGCCGTGAAGTTCGTCAACGGCTACAAACGCGAGTTCACGATACACCTAATCGAAGCGTCTGGGGGCCCTGCTCCCCTGCCGAAGCTGGAGTTCGACACGAAGGTCACACTGACGAAGTCGATTCTCGAGAAATTGCTTTCGGACATCTCGGTGGTGTCGGACCAAGTCATGATACAGGCCACCAAGGACAAACTGACCTTCTCTGGCAAGTCTGACATCGGTAAGGCCAGCATAGTCCTCGAGAAGAACGACGCCGATGTCTTGGAAGTGCAGGTCGGCGCGGAGAGCAAGGCCACCTACTCGATCGACTACCTCGCCAACATCATCCGAGCGGCCGGGAGCGCTTCTGACACACTAGTGTGCAACTTCTCGACTAAGAAACCGATTCTGCTTGAATTCAAGCTCAACGACCAAGGGGCGAGGATTCATTTCTATCTCGCACCGCGTGTAAGTTCCGACTAGGCCGCGCCTGGCCGGCCGGGCTGAAGATTCCTTTATCTCCAAGCTCCATGCCCAATTTGAAGAATTGACTTCCCAAGAGGAGAAGGCCGAGGCCTTCCGCGAACTACACCACAAAGACCGGATCCTGATCCTGCCCAACGCCTGGGACGTCCCGAGTGCACGCGTCTTCGAGAATGAAGGGTTCCCCGCCGTTGCCACCTCCAGCGCCGCAGTGATGGTATCCCTGGGCTATCCTGACGGCGAACTGATCAGTCGGCATGAGTACCTCGCAGCCGTGAAGAGAATCGCGAAGGTCCTGTCGATCCCACTGAGCGCAGACGCGGTCGCCGGGTTCGGCCGGACGTCAGCGGAAGTCGCATCGACAGCAAGAGGCCTGATCCGGGCTGGCGCGGTCGGACTCAACATCGAGGACTTCGAGCACTCGACGAAGAGGCTCTTCACCGCCAGGAGCCATGTCGAGAAGATCAAGGCGATTAAGAAGACGGGGGAGGCCATGCGTGTCCCACTCGTCATCAATGCCAGGACAGACGCCCTGAGATACGCAACAGGGGGCAGCTCTGCCAGATTCAACGAGGCCGTCGACAGGGCGATCTCGTACAGAGACGCCGGCGCCGATTGCGTCTACCCCATGGGCCTCGTCGACCTCGACCAGATCTCCTCCTTCGTCAGGGCCCTCGACTTCCCGGTGAACGTGATGGTGAGAAAGGGGTTGCCGCCTGTGAAGGACCTTGAAAGAGCGGGGGTGAAGCGCCTGAGTTTCGGGCCGAGCGCCTCCTACGCAGCCCTGGGGCTTCTCAGACGGATCTCGAAAGAGGTCCGGGGGACTGGGACCTACGGCAGCCTTCTGGAAGGGGTCCTCACCTTCGACGAGCTCAACAGTCTGGCGGTCCCCAAGGCGTAAACTCTGTTTATCTGGCTCGAATGAACGTCCCCTCGCGTTGAACGACCCCACCAAGGCGTTCCTGAAATCAGTCTACAAAGAGTACTACTTCAGGCGGGCCGGCTCGGTCGAATTTCCGCACGAAATCGAGAGCCGCGAGTTCGGCTACATACCCTTCGGCGGGAGCATGGTCCGCCACCTCTCTTTCAAGACCCCCGGGGAAGCGACGGCAGAGATCCTCAGGCAGACCCCTTCCTCGGTTTACTGCTCCAACGCCCGCTACACCGCTCCGACCCTCCCAATGGAAGACAAGGGCTGGAACGGGGCTGAACTCATCTTCGACATAGACGCGACCGACATCCCAACCCCCTGCAAGAAAGGACACGATTTCTGGTACTGTGAAAGCTGCCGTTCCTCCGGCCGCCTGCCCAAGCCCCAGAAGTGCCCGAAGTGTGGGGGGAACACGGCCGAACTGCACGGGATCTGCAAGGTCTGCCTCGACGCCGCGAAGGACCACACCCTCCGCGTGGTTAGGTTTCTTGTCGACGACTTCGGCGTTTCCCGCGGAGACGTGAGGGCCTACTTCTCTGGGAACCGAGGTTACCACCTCCACGTGTTCGACCAGAGATTCGACCAACTGGACCAGCAGGCCAGACTGGAGATAGCAGACTACTTGAGGGGCAGCTCCCTCCCTCCGAACCAGACCCTGGCTTCGGCAATGAGACGGAGGCCGAGTGGGGACAGTGTCACCGCCGAAGGGTGGATGAGGAGGATCAGGTCGTTCGTCGAAGAAAGGAGGGCCGAATACCCGGGGACGCTGCAGAAACTGGTATCAGATGCGGTCTCGTCTCAGCGGGCACTGATTGACGCAGGGGTGACTACCGACATTCACAGGGTTTTCAGGCTCGCCGGCACTCTCCACGGCAACACAGGGATGTGCAAGACGCGCGTAGACTCCATCGAGTCCTTCGACCCCGACTCGGACCCCGTGGTCTTGAGCGCCGAGCCGGTCAAAGTGAACGTAACGTTCTACCCGCGGTTCTCCATCAACGGGGGGTCCTTCGGCCCGTTCAAGTCCGAGGTTGCTTCCCTGCCAGCCTACGCCGCGGTCTCAATCTTAACAAGGGGTTTCGGAGAGGTCGGGTAGGTTGGCCGAGACAATCCTGGAATTCGTCAAGAGGCACCTCGACGACGAGGTGCAGTCAGAGGTCCTTCACCCACTTCCTGCCGACTTCTATTCCAGGGTCTCCCAGTACAGCCAGAAGCTGAGGAGGTCCATGAGCTCTGGGAACTCTGAAGCGACCAACCGCCTAGTCGCCAGGCAGACCGAGATGATCGAGTCGATGACCAGGGAACTCTTCAACCGGCGCGTCGAGAAGGCGTCAAGAGGGAACGCCTACCTCCAGCTCCTCCCGGAGGAGAGGTACGTCTGCTCAACCAGGCAGAGATTCCAAAAGCGCTTCGACGCCTTCATCGAAGCCCTGTCCACAGGGCAACCGTCCTTCATAGAGTTCGCCCACAGGAGGGAGTCGGCCAGAAACACAACAGTCAGATTCACCAAGCGCATCAACGAACTCATCGGCACCGACCTCAGGCGGTATGGGCCTTTCGAAGTCGACGACCTGGCTTCGATTCCGGCCTCAAACGCCGACATCTTAATCGCCGGGGGCGATGCAGTCGAGGTCTACAGTCGAGAAGAATCCTAAGAGTACGACCGCCAGGTGTGGTTGCACTTCACGCACCGGTAGAACTGCGTGGGGGGCTCGTCTCCACTCCTGGTCTGAAGGAACCACCAACTGGCCTCGTCGTGACCGCACTTCGGACACTCGATTTTGGTGGTCGGCAGTGTATTCAGCTTGTTCTCCTTGTCCCCAACGACCTTGATCGGGGCCAGGTTCACCAGCTCCTCTTCGGTGGCCTGCGTCACGGTCTTCCCTGCCTTGTTGCTGTAGCCGCAGTTATCGCAAAGATAGGTGATCGTGACATCGTGCTGTCCTTTCACCTGCTTGAGTCTGAGACGCGTTCCGCACTTTGGACAGAACTTCAGCCAGAACCACCGCCAAGCGCGCTCTCGACGCTCTCGAAGAGCTCCTGGGTGGTCTCAATCGCCCTCTGGACGCTGTTCACGAACGCCTTCTCGGGCTTTATTCGCTGTGCCCTGACCCTCAACACCAGCTTCTTTATCAGAGGATGAGGAGGTATCACGCCAGCGAATGTCACGCTCTTCTCTTCCAAAAGCTCATGATGGACGATCTCCGCCAGCGAGTAGTCCTCTCCAGTGATCTCTACGGTCAGCCCTTTCTCATCCTCGCTGGTAGTCTGAACTTGCATTTTTCTCTGACGTGCCCTAGATATCGTGTTAATAAGCTGCGCGGCAAGAGAAACCACCAAATCCTACGGTAGATGAACGACACCATCGTGTTTGACTTCAAGGGAGTCATGACGGGGGAACCCTCAGAATAATGAACACATTCAATCTCCTCTCCCGCCTTAATGGCGGAAAAAGGAGACTTCAGGTTAATACCAACGCATAGAGATTTACTTTGTGCTCTCGGCCTTCAAGTACCGAATCTATCCCAAACCCGGGCAGGAGTTGTGGCTCAAGCGCAGCCTGCTCTCCCTGTGCGAACTCTGTAACGGGCTGAGGGCCAAGAAAATAGAAGAGTACAAGCAACATGGAATCTCACTGACGAAGACCGGCCTCAGGGCCCTCGCATTAGAGGAAAGGCGACACAGACCAGAACTTCAAACAATCTACAGCCAAGTCGTACAGACCGCCGCGGACAGGGTGCATATCGCCTTCTCGAACTTCTTCGAGGGGAGAGCACGTTTCCCGAGGCACAAACATCCAAGGAAATATCTCTCAATGACATTCCCTCAGTCGGGGTTCAAGGTCAATCCCCAAAGAGGACTTTATGTGTCTGGCATGGGGTACGTCAGAATCTTCGTTCACAGGCCCCCACTTGGCCGAGTCAAGAGGCTCACAATCAAGCGTGAAGCGGGCGAATGGTACGCCATCTTCATCACCGAAGGGGACGCGCCAGTGAAACAACCTATCGACACAGTAGCCGAAAACCGAATCAGAGGAGCCGACCTCGGACTCGAGATGTTCACCACCCTAGACAATTCTGAGTCTGTGGAGTATCCCAGGTTCCTAAGACGGTCTGAGGACAAGGTCAACGCGTTGCAAAGACGGCTTGCACACAAGAAGAAAGGGTCGAAGCGGTGGAAGGAAATCTGCTTCTCCCTTGCCAGACTCCACCTGCATGTCAAGAGACAAAGAGAGGACTTCCAGAACAAACTCATCCATAGAATATTCTCGGAGAATGACGTCCTAGTTCTTGAGAAGCTGGACATATCTTGGATGCTAAAGAACCACAGCCTCGCCAAGTCAATCTCAGACGCTTCGTTGGGCAGGTTCATCAGGAAAGCCATCTTCAAGGCAGACATGCTCGGGAAACATTTCATCGCTGTCGACCCATGGGGAACGACACAGTTTTGCCATAACTGCCTCGCATGGATACCCAAGGGCCTGGCTGAAAGAGAACACATCTGCCCCAGCTGTGGTGTCAGAACCTCGCGAGACCTCAACTCCGCCCTTCTAATCAAAAGGCTTGGCATCCTCAGCAGCTCGCCCTCGGACGGAGGGTCGTCACTCGCAGAGCCGGGGCCTCTGCCATCCCTTCGTGGAATGGTAAGCTTAGGCGCTGAAGCGGGAAGCCTTCGATTCTAATCGGAGGAGGACGTCACTAAGTTCACGGTTGAATTGGGGATCTGCCGAAGTCGGCGGCCAATTTCCTCTCTTCTACGTTTCCGCATTCATCGCACTTCGCCCTGTTCCCTCCCCTGAGGAGCGGCTTGCCGCAGTTCCCACAGAGGGCGTACACGACCCCCATTTCGTCCTCGTTTATCGAGAGATGGATGATTCCGTTCAGGAGGCTGAAGATCCTGCACCTCACTATGTCTCCCAGCTTGACCGGGGGTCCTCTGGGCCCTCCCCTGCCGGGACGCCCACTCCTGAGAGAAAGGGAGCCGGAGAAGTCCTTGTCAGTGGGTTGGCCGTTGACGTAATAGAGCTTCACACCGGCTGAGCTGCTCTGGGCAACCTCCACCTGTCCGACGATCCGGTCCCCTACCTTGAGGAGATTGGCTTTGGCTGCGGGCTTGACTGAAATCTCCATGTTCTTCATGTCGCGCTGGACGCTCCCGACAGCGAGTGCCCGGATGAGGCCGGAATCATCGTACGCGTGCGGACCGGGGAGGAACTCCTCCGAGACCGCGAGCTTGTCCCCTGGCAGCACAGTCGGAGTCTTTTGCTTCAACCTACTCACGCCCCCGCCCCTGTCCTACGGTCAGTTCTATCCATTTTGGTCTCTGAAGGAACTCCCCTATTTCACGTCCTTCCAGCAGAGCGACGAGGGCGTCTGCTTGGGGGATTGACAGGACGGGCCTGTCGAACGTGAAGCCATCAATCGATATCCTGGGGCACGCAGTCTGGATGAAGGCCTCGATGTCCCTGTGGGGGGCGAGCCGGTCGGGGGTTATGTCCCGCATCGCCAGCTGGACCACCCTCCGTCCATGCGTCTCGAGCCTCTTCGAGATCCACCTGGTCCTTCCCAGCATCTTCTGTCCCTCTTTGAGCCCGGTGATCACTCCGAAGACCCTGGCGTCGAGGGCCTTGTAGACTGCCAGAACCGCCCTCTTCCTCCTCTCCTCGGCAGCCTCCTCCATGTCAATCACTTCATTGAGGTGGGGGTCGAGCATGTAGGTCGGTTTCCCGACCGCAAGAGCCAGTCCGACTGCGTGGAACTCGCTCTCTCCGAGGAAACAGAACGCGTCAACCTCGTCGCGAAGCGGGTACACGGTCGAGAAGTCACAACCGAACATCTGGCTGCCCATCAACAGGCTGTTGTCCCTTCCGACCAACACCTTGAACCCTTTCGCCTCGAGCTTCGTCTTCACCGGTTCGAGCTGTTGCATGTGCTGGCTGAACGTGACCAGCCCTAGTCTCTTGTACGCCTTGAGGAGCGGGACTGCCGTTTCGACAACCCCTTCGAAGCTGGCGTCGTCCACGGCATCGATCAGGTATGTGAAATCTCCCACCTTCTTGACGACTGCGTTGTGCCCGATGTGCAAGGCCATGTCGGCCTGAAGCTCGCCGACGTCTCTGTCACTGGTGTCGCAAATCCCGAAGCAGCTGTCGCCGGTCAAGATGCAGGTGATGCCGTACTTCTGTCTGAGCTTGTCCATCAGGTCCCGGGTCTGGCGCAGCAACCCTCCCGGAGCGTTCAGCACAACGACTGAGGGCTTCTTCTCCTCCATGAGCTCGAAGACCCGAGCCTCGTCTATCCTCACCGTCATTGAGGCATCGTCTTCTGCAGTTCCACGATTTCTGTCTTGGTCTTCATCGGCAGCTTCGCCGAAGCGGCTTTCATCGACTCCTTGGCCTTGTCGAGGTTCTCGGACTTCACGCTCAACTCCAGCACGACGTCACCGATGCCGACCCGCGCCGCAAGCCCGATGGGTTTGCCGAAGGCCTTGCGCATCCCTTCCTGGAGCCTGTCAGCGCCCGCAGTGGCGATCATCTTGTTCTCGCGGAGGATTACATGAGGGTACGTCACAACTTTCAGGAAGAAGTTCTCTTCGCCAAT
>JACWAI010000050.1 GCA_014874415.1 Nitrososphaerales archaeon | reverse complement strand
GGAGCAGCGTAGGCCTCCCGCCGCTGAACCGCTTTTTCGAGGAGGACCGCCGACCAGCCCAGGAGCAGGCTCCAGGGTCCAGGCAGGAGTCAGACAAGGAGAGGCGGTCGAGGGAATACTACGAGAAGATGAAGAAGTGGCTGGACGACCAGGGCTTTTCCTAGCTTCTGCCTGAGAAGTGGTACCTGCTCGCCCACTCGATCAGCTCGTGCAGCTCGTTCTCGACCCTGAACTGGTAGGCCTGGGCGTTCCCGACCTTCCCCACGGGGGCGACGAACCCCTTTCCAGAGAGCCTCTGGAGGACCTTCTGGACTGTCTTGAAGCTCAGACCGGTCGACTCTGCGAGCATCGGGACCGTCTGCTTCATGTTTCCCACCACGAAGGCCTGGTCCAGGACCCGGGCCTCCGGGCTGCTGAAGACAGAGGAAAGCGGCCCAGCCGTTTCGTACTTGACCTTCACTGCAGAACCACCTATCTACCTACTCCTAGGCCTCCTACTTAAGACTTTGGAATTTATTCCAATGTTGGTAGCATGCAGCGCGGGTTGAGAGACCTGCCTCTCCAAAATCCGTTTCATGCTAATCGGTTTTGGACAGATTTCACTAAAACGAAGGTAGCAAGCCCAGACCTCCATGACCCTCAGGACAAGATAAGAAGGGCCAACGGTCTCCCCTGAGACGAAATGAAGAAGACCCGAGAGGAGAGGCTAAAAGAAAAACTGAAGGAAAGGCACCAGCGTGTTCGCAGGTACCTCAACAGGCTGGGCCTGAAGGACACCAAGGACCTGACCGTCATCCTGACGGACAAGGTCAAGTACGGGGTCGCCCACACGACGGTGAGAGTCAACCCCTACCTGTCAGATGAAGTCTTCGACACCACCTTCGCCCACGAGCTGCTTCACTACTTCGGGATCCCCCACAACGAGAGCACCAGACGCGTCGGGTTCTCGTCAAACTCGCTGAGGAGAGACCTGATCAGCAAGGCGGTTGCCAAGATGTTGAGGGAGTGAAGTTCACCCGCAGTGAGGAAGACTCGATTCATTCTGGGCGGAAGCACCGCGGAGTGAAGGGCTGCAGCCGTCGCAACTACGTCGGTCTGGTGTGGGAAAGGCCAGCTCGCTGAGCTCGAAAGCTCGGCAGTGGCCGCCCTAGTGTCAGGGAACCCGGGGCGTTCTTCCAACGGTGATTTGGGGCTTGCTGGCGACATAGGAGAGCCCACGCAAGCGAGGAAAGTACTTACACTGCCTGAATGTGAAATGATTTTGATGAGAAAGGCGTTTGTTCTGATCAGCACCGACCTTGGCACAGAGACTGTATTACAGAAAGAACTCACGAAGGTCGAAGGCGTCGTTGGGGTCTATCAGGTCTTCGGCGCCTACGATATGGTGGCAGTGGTCGAAGCCGAGTCGGAGGAGGAGCTCAAGCACATAATCTTCTCAAGGATTCGCACGCTGAACTACCTGAAGTCCACGATCACGCTCAACGTAGTGTCCTTATCAAAAAGAAGCCCGCGGGCTGAAGGCTTGGCTAGTGCTAGCGTCCGGTCTAGTGCCAGAAATGGCTCCAAGTGTGCCAAACGAAGATGGAGGTTGGCAAACCTGCTTCGCTCGAGGAAGGCGTTATCCAGGGCTATCAGTATGAGTGGACCAAAGTCCTTTCGAACTCTAACGCTGCTTCACCGCTTGCAGCCTGTCCCCGAGCATCTGTAGACATGTTTATACGTCTACAGGGACATTAACACTGACGTTGAGTACCACCATAAGGGTCAGCGACGGGGACAGGAAAGCGCTTGAGAACCTCCGAAGGCGCATAGGTGCGAAGACGATGGCCGAGACACTACGGTTCGCGATAGCGATGGCCGAGGCAGGGGACGAGAAGTTCGTGGGCGACGTGGCCGCGCTGGAGGACCTGATCCGGGCAGCGGGCCGCTCTGCTAAAGGGAAGGTCAGAGTGACCGAGCGTGTAGATGAGGAGCTTGCCGACGCGCTGGCGAAGGAGTCGGCGGACAGATGACCGCCTTCCTGGACACCGGGGTCCTCTACGGGGCCCTTGACCTATCCGACGAGCACCACATGGATGCCCTCTCGCTCGTCTTCCACGGGTTGAAAGGGAGGTGGGGGGGAGTGTACACGAGCAACTACGTCGAGTTGGAAGCCACCCTCCTGCTCGGTTCTCGACTGGGCCGCGCGGCTGCCCGCGCCCTACCGGCCTTCCTCGGGAGGAGCGGGTTCAAGGAACTGCACGTTGACGAAGGCACCCACAAGAAGGCGGTGGAGCTCTTCTCCAAAGACGAAAAATTGAGCGTCACGGACGCTTCTAGCGTGCTACTCGCAGGGGTGGTGGGGGCGAGGACCATGCTGACCTTCGATGGACGGAGCTTCGCGGGGAAGCCTTTCGAAGTGCTGGGGAGGAGGTATTGGGAGGGAATGGACGACGAGGAGCGTGGCGAGGTCAGCGCCTGGATCAGGAAGGCAGAGGCTAAAGAGGATAGGCAGGGCCCTGAAATCTAACAAGGCTCCCCTTTTCCGCACTGTCGTATTCGCGTATGACCTCAAGGTCCTGCGCAAGAGAGCCGAACCTTGAAGCTCCGCTCGAAGCGGACGCAGTGAAGAACGGAGACCAATGATGTCTTCGAGCGGGAACCCTGTTCAGCCGACTCCCATGGCCGTGCTCTCGGCGAACCGTTTGCGGAAGCCTCCCGAATAACCTCTCAGATACCGCCTCAGCACCCTCCTGTCCGCCTTCTCGGCAAGCGTCTTGAGAACCTCGCTTCCCGGGGACTCCCGGAAGTACACCAAGTCGATGAGCGTCTTCTCTAGGTCCGAGACTGGAACCTGGAAACCTCCGTAGGGAAGATAGTCGAATCCGAAGAAGTACTCTGGGTCTATCCGGTGCACCACGACCCCCTGCCCGAAGGCCTCCCTCCTCCCGGGCTTAGCCCTCCCCGAAGTGACGACCACCACGTTTGTTTCCTGTTCCCAGAGCCCCCCCAGGCTCAGGGCTTCCTGCAGGCCGAGGTATGCCGGAGCCAAGGCGAACACAACCACGACCGGGTCGTCCTGAGCGCTATACCACCCTCGCATCACCCTGTGGATCTCCCCCCCTTTCGCCATATTGTGGAGCATCAGCAGGGCGTACCTTCTGTCCCCGACCATCAATTCGACGTCTCGCGCTCTGAAGGCTGTGGTGCTCCTGACGAAACTCCTCACTTTGTCTATGTGTATCTTCTTGCCCATCTCCGAACCCCTTCTATCATCTCGTCCACGGTGGGGACTGCGCCAGCGACTATGATTGACTTCAGTTGGGCCCCGTCCTCCGGAGGGCTGTATCGGTCGACGAAAGAGGCGAGTCCCTTCGCCACCCGCTCCCGATCCTCCACCAGGTCGAGCAGAAAGAAGATGTCGTAAAGGTCACGCACCTTCCTCCTGTCCAGATAGGCCGACGCCTTCTCGGCAACGAGCCCCGCCGGGGTCAGGGTCGCAACCATCATCCTTCCTCCCGCAAGTGTTTCGTAGGCACATATCACCCTCTCCGGCGCGCCCCGGAGAGCCCCCTCTAAGCTGGTAAGAGCCCCGCCGAGCTCATAGCTCCCGAAGACCGTGTTCTCCGTCGTCTTGAACTTCAACTCGCGCGCTCCTTTTGCCTTCAGCCCCCTCCTGAATTTGTCCGCTGCGGCCTCGGTGAACCGTGGAATGTAGAGGTCGACATCCTCTGAGAACCTCCCACCGCCGTAGCAGCGCCAGACCGCAGTACCTCCGTGCAGCACACACTTTGGAAACGAGTCGAACGCCTGGCTTACGAGGATGTCCTGGGCCAGTGCGACTTCCCTGTGTGCCCTCTTCTTTAGGCGGGACGCAAGCGGTATGCCGTCCACACAATACAGATAAATGCTGATTATATATAAGCATAATCAACATTGATTGTAGGTCGAGCGCTAGTCGCCTGCGGCGGCAGTCATGAGGTCTATCTTCGTCACTATCCCCTGAACCTTCTCGTCTGCCTCCACGAGCACCGCGGGGAGGTACTTGAAGAGCGAGAAGAGCGCGTCGACCGGGGTGTCCCTCCCCACGACCGCGAACACTGGCTGGATGTGGTCCCCCACCTTCTGGTCTAGGACCTTCTGGGGCTCCTTGGCCGCCGAGAGCAGATCCATGATGTGGCTGTCGGTCATCGTCCCCACCATGCGCTCCCCTGAAAACACAGGGACCTGGGAGAAGCCTTTCTTCTTCATCAGCCCCGCGCACTCCCTTATGGTCGCCCCGGCTTGGACCCCCACCACGGGGGACGACATAACGTCCCCCGCCTTCTTGACCCTCCCCCTGCTGCCTGTGTTGAGCGCCTTCGATATGGCGGCAAGCGTGCGGAAGGTAGGGTCGACCGTCCCGGCCTCTATCTTGGCTATTATCGACTGGCTGACCCCTGCCGCCTCCGCCAGCTTCCCCTGGGTGTACCCCATCTGGGTCCGTACCTTCTTGAGCTGCCTCGGCTCCACAAGGCTGGATGACATATTCCTATGGGAATAATCCAGACAAGAGCATATTTAACGTATTACAGGAGGCCGCCTACCCATGCCAATCCAAACCACGATGACGGGCAGTTGGTTCCGGACTCCCGAGGTCATGGGACTCCTCCCGAAGAGCCCTACCGGGGAGATATCGCTTGAACATGGAAAAGTAATCGAGGGAGCGGAGAGGCAGGCCATCCGCGACCAGGTCCACCCCAAGGGGAGCAGGAGGGGCCTGAACTGGGTCAGCAACGGGGAGCAGAGGAAGGCAGGCTACACCTACTACCTCCCGAACCGCTTCGACGGGTTCTCGAGTACCGAGAAGGCCGACATGCCGATGCAGCCGACGCTCTTTGAAGAGTTCCAGGAGTCGAACCCGCAGCTTGTCGCAGCGCTCGCTTCGGGGCAGGCAAACCCCTTCCGCCTCCCCAAGATAGAGAGCAAGCTCCACTACAGGGGGGCCGACCTCGCGAAGAGGGAGGCCCAGGACGCGGCCAGGCTCGCCAGGGAGGAGGGGGCGCAGCGGATATTCATCCCTGCGCCGTCTCCCGGCGTCACCACCATATTCTTCCCGCCAGGGAGCGCCTACAGGGACCACTACGAATACCTGTCAGACGTCGGGAAGGAGCTGAGGAAGGAGTACGAGGCCGTCCTCAGCGTCCCCGGGGTGGACCTTCAGATAGACGCGCCAGACATGGCCATGGGGAAGACGACTGGGGTTTGGGGGGTCGACTTCTTCGAAGCCCTCCCGAAGCACGTGGACGCCATCAACGAGGCTATCGCCGGCCTCCCGAAGGAGAGGATTCGTGTGCACTACTGCTACGGCAACTGGGTGGGCTCCCACAGGTTCGACGCAGAATACGAGAGGGTCCTCCCGGAGTTCCTGCGCCTGAAGGTGGGGACCATGGTCGGGGAGATGGCCAACCCCAGGCACGAAGGGGACGCCCTGGTTCTGAACCAGTACCTGAAGGAGCATCCGTGGCCGAAGGGGCTGAAGCTCGCGGCAGGCGTCATAGACGTGAAGACCCCCATAGTCGAGACGAAGGAGACAGTGGCCGCGCGCCTGGAGAGGCTGACCGCGAGCGGCAAGATAAGCCCCGACGACCTGCTTGGCGGGACCGACTGCGGCTTCGAGACGTTCGCGAACATGGGGAACGTGACCCGCGAAGTGGGCCTTCAGAAGCTGCAGGCCCTGGCCGAAGGGGCAGCCCTGGCCAACCAGCGGCTGGGGGCATCGTAGCCCCGGCCATGGAGGGGATGAGCGATGACTGGACACCACCTGTTCACTTCAGAGAGCGTTGCCGAAGGACACCCAGACAAGTGTGCCGACCAGATCTCGGACGCGATTCTCGACGAGGTGCTGAAACAAGACAAGAAGGCGAGGGTGGACGCCGAGACGCTGATCATGCAGGGGACGGTGATAGTCACCGGCCAGATCACAACCACCGCCTACGTGAACGTCAAGCAGGTCGTCAGGGAGGTCCTGAAGGACATAGGGTTCAACAACGCGAAGGACGGCCTCGACTGGGAGACCTGCGGCGTCCTCACTTCGATAGAGGAGCAGTCCCCGGATATCGCCATGGGGGTAAACAAGCCGGACGAGGAGATAGGAAGCGGAGATCAGGGAATGATGTTCGGCTACGCTTCGAGTGAGACTCCTCAGCTCATGCCCCTTCCTATAACGCTAGCCCACGGCATCGTGAAGAGGCTCGCCGACGTCAGGAAGCAGGGAATCGTGCCCTACCTCAGGCCGGACGGGAAGTCACAGGTCACAGTAGAATATGACGACGGAAAGCCCCGGAGGATCGATGCGGTTGTGGTAGCAGCCCAGCACAACGAGAGCGCCGAGGAAGCGCAGGTGAAGGAGGATGTAATCGAGAAGGTCGTTAAACAGGTAATCCCCAAAGGACTCATCGACGGCAACACCAAGTTCATCGTCAATGGGACGGGGCGCTTCGTGATAGGGGGGACCCTGGCCGACTCGGGGCTCACCGGGAGGAAGATCATAGTGGACACATACGGGGGAGTTGGAGCGCACGGAGGAGGGTGCTTCTGCATAACAGGCGACGCGTTTGTGAACCATCTCGGCGGATTGTCGCGCCTCGAGGACTTGAAAGGGAAGGTCGACTCCACCCTGATAGTCAAGACCGACACCCACCCTATGCTTGCGAACGAATGGTTTGACAATGGAGTCATGAACACCATACGTGCCACCACTCGGGACGGTTACACTCTCGAAGGTTCGGAGCACCAGCTCGTGCGGGTGATTGACGAGATGGGTAACTACGAATGGAGACGGCTCGACGCTTTGAATAAAGGAGACTACGTTGCCATTCACAGAAAGAACCGGTTATTCGGCAACGATTTTGAAATTAGCAAGTTCTCCTACAGTTACAGGCCTGGGACAACCCGGCACAACGCAATCTCGTTCCCTCGGGTCCTTACCGAGGACTACGCGTACCTCATGGGCCTCCTCATCGGCGACGGCTACTGCAAGAGGTACGACGTCATCCAGGTGTGCGTGCCTGACCCGGAGATGAAAAAGGTCGTTCAAGACCTATCTCTGCGCCTGTTCGGCACGAAGGGGAAGATATTCGGTCACTGGTGGTACATGTCCGGAGTAGAGCTCCGCGCTTTCCTCGAGTACTTGGGGGTCGACTTCAGCTTGGCACCAGAAAAGGACGTCCCTCCGACTATCTTCGGTGCGCCAAAGAAGGTCGTTGCTGCGTTCCTACGTGGGCTTTTCGACACTGACGGGAGAATCGGAAAGACCGGAAGAAACAAGACCTCTGCAGACATCTGGATCGGATCGACTTCCAGGCAATTGATTACGAGCGTACAGGCATTGCTTCTGGATTTCGGCGTCGTCACTTCGGTTGCCCTCTTCCACCATGGCCAACACGTCTCTGAAATCAAGGGGAGGAAGGTGGTCAGCAACTATCCCGAATACCGACTCAGGGTGAAGGGCGCGGAGAGTGTGAGGATCTTCCGAGAAGAGATAGGTTTCGGCCTTCCCAGCAAGCGCAAGACGTCCGAGGAGCTGGGCATGGCCAAGAAGAGGGACGTTCAGACCATTCCTCACCAGCGCGATAGGATAATCCGGCTCTGGCAGAAACTCCCGGAGTCTGAAAGGAGAAAGGACGCGGCGAAGATTGGACGACTCACCCGGGTAAGCAGGGGAAAGGCGACAAAGGAGCTCACATACAGCAAGCTGAAGGAGTTCCTTGATGCGTATCGTGATACTCTCCGATTCGAAAACGACTTCGCCTATCTCGAGTACCTCTACGAGATGGGCCACTACTACTCGCCCGTGGACTTTACCGTCCCGTCGGTCAACCACGTCTTCGACATCAGCGTACCCGGTTCCCAGACGTTCACCGCTAACGGTTTTGTGGTCCACAATTCAGGCAAAGATCCCACAAAGGTCGACCGTTCCGGAAGCTACATGGCGCGATACGTTGCAAAGAACATCGTCGCTGCCGGGCTAGCCGAGAAGTGCCAGGTACAGATAGCCTACGCCATAGGCGTGGCGAAGCCCGTCTCCTTCATGGTGGACACCTTCGGCACCGGAAAGGCGTCCGACGAGAAGATCACGGAAGCTGCGAGCCAGGTGTTCGACATGCGGCCGGGCATCATAATCAGGGACCTCGACCTCCTCCGACCCATCTACAGGAAGACCGCCTGCTACGGCCACTTCGGGAGGGAGGACCCCGACTTCACCTGGGAGAAGAGGGACAGGGTCGACAAGCTGAGGAGCAGGTTGAACTGAGCAAGCCCTTCACCACCACAGTGGTCGGCTCCTTTTCGAGGCCGCACGACCTCATCGAGGCGACGAAGAGGCACGCGGAGGGGAAGGTTTCCCAGGAGGAGCTCGACGCCCAGCTCGAAAAGGCGACGGAGGCCACCATCAGGGGGGAGGAGGCGGCGGGGCTCGACGTCATCACGGACGGGGAGCAGAGGCGGAGCAGCTTCGTCAGCTTCGTCGGTGACAAGATCCCGGGCTTCAAGGTGATGCACATCACGGAGCTCAACCCCGAAGGTCTGGAGATACTCAAGAGGAACAAGGTGCAGCTAACCTACATGCGGGCGGTGGTGAGCGAGGAGCTCAAAGACGCGGTCATAGCACGTGACGAGTACGAGAAGGCGAGGAAATACTCCAGGAAGCCGTTCAAGGTGACCCTCCCGGCGCCCTACCTGGTGATGTGGGAGAGCTGGCACAAGACCCATTCGAAGGAGGCGTACCCCGACCCCGAGGACTTCGGCTACGCCTACGCAAAGCTGCTGAGGAAGGAGGTATTGAGGCTCAAGGATGCTGGGGTGTCTTTTGTCCAGCTAGACGAGCCGATGCTGGGGGACCTCACCGAGGCCGGGGACAAGCCCGACAGATACAGGCGCGTCTTCTATGAGCTCTACGGACAGGAGTACAGGGGATTCAAGGAGGAGCTGAAGCTGGCGGTCGACATGCTGAACGAGGTGATCAAGGGCGTGAGCGGGGTGAAGATAGGGGTGCACATGGACAGGTGGCCCAACAAGGACTCCCCCTATTTCGACCTGGGGTACGAGAGGTTCCTCCCCGAGCTCCTCGAGACGAAGACGAGCCAGTGGGTTCTAGAGTATACGAGCCAGGGTACGGGGGACCCGGCGAAGCTAGTGAAGGAGTTCCCCGACAAGGTCGAGATAGGCCTGGGGGTGATCAACGTCCAGAATTACGAAGTGGAGACCCCGGAGCAGGTGGTCGCCCGGGCCGAGAGGGTCACCGGGAGCATCGAGCCCGAAAGGATCTGGCTCAACCCCGACTGCGGCTTCGCCCCCGGCATGTTCAGGACCTTCCCCCGGGATGTGGCCTTCGCCAAACTGAAGTCGATGACGGAGGCGGCAGAGATACTCAGGAAGAAGTACGCCTAGAGATTGACTCTGAAAGCCTCCCTCGGCAAGAGGCCGGTGATCTATGAAATCGTCCCCCCTCGGAGGGACACTTCGAGGTACCACTCCGAGCTCAGCGGGGTTGAGGGCGTCCTGAACGACAAGAGGATAACTGCGGTGAACGTCCCTGAGCTCATGAGGAGGAGGGAGGGCAAGCGCGTCCACTACTCCCCGGTCACCATCCCGCCGGAAGAGTACGCGCTCATGATCAAGGAGTACAAGGAGTCGGTCGTGAACGTGATAGCGCCTAGGCTGCCGAGGGAGGAGTTCCTGATTAGGGCAAATAAGATCTTGCACGACTACCGGATCCCGAACATGGTCCTTGTGGGGAAAGAGAGGCATGAGGACGTGCTGCCGGGCCCAACCGTCCTCGAAGGACTGGAGCTCCTACGTCATGAAAGGGGCCCACACGTGACCTTAGGAGGCATATGCATATTTAATCGGGAGTCTGTGAATACGGGTGAATACGGACCTGAAAATGGGGCCCTGACCGAGGCGAGGCGGGTTTGGGCGAAGTCCAAGGCAGGGTGCGACTTCGTCACTTCTCAGATATCACTCGACTCTGAGCCTGCGCTGAGATTCCTCTCTTCCTATCAAGAACTCTGCGAGGCGACGGGGAACGCCCCGCTCACCGTCTTCATCAGCCTGACCACGATCCCCACCACCAGCATCCTGTCGCTCGTCGAGTCTCTTGACGTGGATGTGCTTCCGCATGTGAAATCGAAGCTGGTCCACGGAGAGAAGATGGGGAAGGCGTCCGTGGACGTCTCAGCCGAGGTCTTCCAGGAGATTATCTCCGGTGCCGAGAAGCGTCACATCAGCGTCCCACTCGGGCTGCAGGTGGAGCAGGTTGGCGTCAACAGCGGGGACCTCGCCCTGGAGCTTCTCGATAGGATCTATCCATCGTTTGCCTGAGGCGTGGCGGCCCACGGGGCCTCCAAGGCGGCGCGTCCTTTTCAAGCCTGATGAAACAGGTACCCCTCGGGTGATTGGCAGCTCGACGCGGCCATCCTTATCAACAAGGTAGACTAGTTCGACTTCTGCCTTGGGGACCATAGCGGTGAGGAACGTAGACGAGGGCCTCTACAGGAGGGTGAAGGCACTCGCGTCGCTGAGGGGGAGGACCGTAGGAGAGGAGCTAAACGACGCACTGGCCACGTGGCTGACCCAAAGGACGAGAGTAGAACTCCTCGACAGGTGGGACGCGCCCGAGAAGCAGGCGGTTGCCAACAACCGGGCCTTCGAAAAGATGCGCTCCGACTTGCTCGCAAGTCATCCCGGTGAATACGCCGTGTTCGCTTCCAGGAAGCTCGTGGGGGTCTTCCGGCGGAAGGAGCAGGCCTACAGGGCGGTGTCGGGGCTGAAGGGCGCCCAGGCGATCGTGGCCAACCTGAAGGCGAGCGAACCGCACGCTCTCGAGATCGGAGCCTCGCTCCTGCAAGAGGTCATCGGTTGAAGAGGGCGCACTACGAGAAAGACGGGGTGCTCCGGCCCGTCCTTCAGGTAATCGCAAAGGACCCACTACAACACTCCGAGACAGAACTCATCGCGAAGGTAGACTCGGGTTCAGAAGGCGGTTTGATGATACCCTTCGACGACCACCTGAAGCTCGGATTGCAGCGGTTGGAGGAGCCTGGAAGCAAACTTGTCGCCCGGTGGGTGCTGGGGTTGACGATGAGGCAGAGAGCGTCAAGAGGCGTATTCGAAGTGGGCAGCTAGTGTCCTATCAGCACCCGCAGCCAATCCGGGAGGAACCCCTTCTCAGGGAAGTAGATGAAGAAGAATCCGAACGCCATCACGACGTAGAAGACCATGAGCCACCGGGGGAACCAGGACCTCGTCAGCCAGTAGGTGCACCCCAGCGCCACGGCCGGGACAGCCGGGAGGAAGTAGAACGGATAGGTCACCCTCCCCGCAAAGAAGAGGAACAGGTACGGAACGTAGGACCACACGAAAAGGATGAGGGCGAAAGCCCCCAGTTTCATATCCCCTGACAGCCCCGAGGGGGTCACGCCAAGGCTCGTGAAGTAGGGCTCTTCAGCAGCCTGGTTCTTCCGCCTGAACTGGGTGTACAGGGCGTAGGCGACCAGAGGTATCCACACATATATCGTCCACGTCTCGAGGAAGTTCGTCACCCCGTAGTACGCCACGGATGGGTAGGTGTAACTCCCGGTGCACACCCCGTTGGAGCACCCCGTCGAGACAATAACGTCGGTCTTGAGGTAGGCGACGGGGTTATAGTAGGTAACCCAGCTGAAGGGGGTGATGTAGCTCCCCGGGGAGTTGGTCCAACCACATGCCCAGGGACAACCCGCGTTGAGGCTCGAGCCATAACACAGGATGTAGCCGATGTTCTGGACGAAGTTTGCGCCGTTGACAGCGCAGGCGGAGCTGCCCGGGAGCGCAGGCGAGACAAGCACGGAGTCATAGGCTTCGAGCCCCGTGAAGAACACGAGCCCCACCACGAGTGCGACCTTCAGCACTGCGAAGGACCTCCGCCTGAGGCCCCCTTCGTCGAACAGGAGGATGTACGTCACCAGGGCCGGCGCCAGGAAGATCGCGGTCTCCTTCGCGAGACCGGCCAACCCGAGGAGCACCCCCGCTGTCACGTACTTGTCGAACTTCCAGAACCTCAGCCCAGCGAAGTAGGCGAAGAAGCCGGCGAGGGCGAAGAAGATCTCGGGTATGTCCAGGACTGCGGCGCTAGACTGGGAGAAGAACATGATGTCCGCCGCCAACAGCAATGCCGAGAGGTAGGCGACCTTCTTGCTCCCCGAGACCTTCCAGGCTATCCCGAACAAGAGCGGGATGCTGAAGGTACCCAGAAGCACGGGGAACAGCCTCCACCCGGCCGAGTTGAACTCGCCGAGCACAGCCATCCCCGCGGCCATGAGCCCAGGCCCGAGCCAAGGGTGCTCCAGGTGGCAGTCGGTGGGCGCGTTGAGGCCGGTGGAGCAGGTCTGGCCCGTGAATATCGCCATCCCCCAGGGGACGTAGAATATCTCGTCCATGATGCACCCGTACTCGCTGGGGGAGGTCGTCTTGTAGCAGTTCAGCTCCTGGTAGGTGACTTTGATGTCCGTGGCCTGCCCGCTCACGGTCCAGGTCCCCGTCACCTGCCCCCCGGGCTCCAAGGGCGATGCCAGCGTGGCGCCGGACCCGAACCCGGTCCCGGAGACCTGAGAGGGCGCGACGAGCTGAGGGAGCACTATCGCCTTCCCGCCGCCGTTGCTCTCAGCCGAGCCTGTCGCTGCGAAGGTGACGCTCAACTGATTCCCTGTCAACGTCGAAGTGATGGTCACTTGTGGGTTCCCGAAGTTGTCCTTGTCCGGCGAGACGATGTGGGACCCTACGGCCCCCGAGAGAGCGGTGGGAGGGTCGCTCGCCGGCGGGTTCCCTATTATGTAGGCGTGGGCGGAGAGGACCACCAGCGTCAACGCGACAATGAACACGATCGCCCTGCGGTGTTGCGGGTAAGCCCTCCACCCGTAGACAATGCCCCCAAGGATGGAGGCGACGGCGAGGACCCCCAGGGCCGCGGCAATCACCTGAGACGGAAAGATGAGAGAGTCGCTCCCGGTGGCTGCGTGGAGGTAGAGCATCAGGAGGAGGACGCCCAGCGAGACGAACGTCCCGGCAGCAAGCCAGGAGAGGAACCTGCGCCCCGACATCCTAGGCGAAGGAGTCGCAGATACCTCCATGGACGTGCTTCTCCGCGAGGGTTAAAAAAGAGAGCAATCGTCCGAAGATTGGTCGGTCCAGCAAGCCCGCCGCTACTTTGAAACCGTTCACCGTCCCAGTGCCATAAAATAGTATCCTTAATGGATAAGCTTTTATCCGAACCCAAGCCTCGGGCGTCCATGGACAGATTGGCCACATTGCTTGGGAGCAGGACCAGAGCGAAGGTGCTAGAGGCTCTCGCGCTCTCTTCTGAGCCGCTCACCCCATACCGGGTCGCCAGGCAGTACAACATGAACGTCTCGAAGGTCTACCTGGAGGTGAAGGTGCTCACCGGCCTCGGCCTGGTCGCAGCGGCAGGACGAAGGAGGGGGGTGGAATACAGGCTGCGCGACCCTGACCTGACCAGGCTGGCATTGAAGCTCTCGACGCGGGTGGTCCCCTATGACAAGTGGAAGGATCAAAGGGGGACCAGGTTCAGAGACGGTTTCCGCAGGATCCCTGATTACATCATCCCGAGGCCGAGACAAGTCGTCACAGCGAAGGAGACCAGGCTGCCCGGGGAGCTTGACGCACTTGCCGACATGGGGAGGAGGAGGTTCGATTCCAAGTACAAGATGACGAAGGTGCGGAAATACGCCCGCGTATAGCACTGTCAAGAGGGTCGTGCTTCAGACGGACGATCCGACGGAAAGGAAGGTGAGGTTCATGGCGCTGCTGACGGCGAGCCTCCCAAAGGGCGGCAGAAGGCCCATACTGGTTGGTGGGTCGGCCATCGAGGTGTACCTCGACGGGATGTTGCGGACAGGGGACATGGACGTCGTCTATCCGATGAAGGCACTGCAGGACCTGCTCAGGGGCTGGAAATTCGAGCTGGGCGGGGGCCTTAGGGCTTGGGTGAACGACGAGCTCGGCCTCGCAGTGGACATGGTCGGGGATGATTTGACGGGCTCTGCGGAGAGGGTGACGACCATCACGACGGCATACGGCCCGGCGACGGTCATCGGAGTCGAGGACCTGATGCTCAAGAGGCTCGCTTCGGCGAAGCACTGGCGTGCCCCCAGCGACATGGAACAGGCATACTTGCTGGCGAGGGCGTTCCAGGACAGGCTCGACTGGCTGTACCTGAGGGAGCAGGCGAGGAAGGACGGCACCTCAGGGTACCTGCAGAGAGTTACCAAAAAACTGTATCTTCTGTATCACTCGACAGAAGGCTGGCTACGCAACTATTCGGCTGCGCAGGGCTAACTCTGTGCCCTGTAGCTCCACCTCCCCGGTTGGTGTGACCGTTTGGATGGACCCGACCCGCTCGCCCGTTTGATTCTTCGATGATTGGAGCTCTTTCTGGAGCGTGGCTTGACCCCATCCGAGATGAGGTATAGGCGGGTGGTGCTGTTAGCAGTTTTGTTATCACCCCTCCTCCATTGCCACCCCGGCCACTCTTCCATTCCATAGGTTCGCGACTGGGCAAAGTCTGGATTCGGGGCTGATAACCGTAATACCTGATGCAGTGATTCCACATCCTTGCTTCCTTCCTCGTCCTCGGCAGGTAGTCCAGGATGGGCGCTTCCCCGTGCCCCAGCGCCCTCCTCGCTATAATGAAGGCTGCCAGGTGGTGCCTGTTGAAGCCCCCGAACAACTTCCCGTACTTCGCAATGGCCACCATACTGGTGTACGAAGGGTTCACTTCGACGGAGAGCACGCCTATCTTCAGCGCGTGCAGCTTTATCGTCTGGAGCATCTTCTTATTCATCAAGTTGGAAAGCTTGTAATTGGTCTTGGCCGAGTAATCGTACGCTCCCTTGAACTTCAGGTCCTCCACCGCAACGGCGTTGCACCCGTGCGTGTCCTTGCACCACCTGAGCATCTTGTTCACGATGTTCTCAAGAACCCATTTCCTTTTGTTCTTCGATGATGAAATTAGTCGGTTGTCCCCGAAGAACCTCGTCGTTACGAGGTTGCCGTCCCTCGACACGATTGTGCAGGCGATTCCCTCCGGATTGATATCAATGCCGCCCATCCTGCCCGTCCACTCTACGATTGGTTCGGCGAGCTCGAACGACACCAACACCTGATATCCGCTCTTCGAACGGACGACCCTCACTGAGTAGGGGAGCCCACCCTCCAGAAGCTCGCCTCTCTTGCCGAGCTTCACGGCCTCAGCCTTCTCGATAACACTCCTCAGAAGACCAGACCAATTATCGGGGACACGCAGAAGAAGACTGAAGTCGCCTCAGGCCCAGTTCCTCATCTCCATGAGAAACGCATCTCTCTGGTTGGAAAACGACGACCTTGCGTTCGCGTTCCCCCTCTGATTGGCCTGCCCGACGGAGAAGAGGTGGTTCGACCTCCTCTCCCTCCACCCCTCCTTGAGCTCTTCCTTTCTCTTGCCGCCAGCTGTCGACATCTGGCGGAGCAACCTACCGGAGCCGAATGTCGCCATGGGGTAAGACTTCTCCGCGAGCTGCTGGCGAAGTATCTTCATCCTTGATTCATACTTCTCCATCCTGGTCTGACATCCCTGAATCTTGAGAGGGTTGGACAGGCGCTTGAGCTTCTCCCTCGCGTTCCTGGCCTTCTCCCTGCACTGCTCGATCCTGTACTGGATTCCTCGCTCCTGTGACTCCATCACGGCCGCGGCCTGATTCATGGCTGACTGGACCCACCTCGCGTTCATAATGCCGTATCGCTCGCGGAGGGTCGCTTTGACCGCGCCGGCCCCCGCATCCTCTCTGAGGAGGTTGTACGCCGTCCTCTCCATTGAGCAGAACGTCCTGCACATCTCGTCGAGTATGTCGTGCCTTCCTTCGGCGAATGCCCTAACCGTGTATCGCACTCTCCACCACACCTGTGTCCTGTCTGAATTTCTGGCTTCTCAAGCCGTGGAGCTTCGCAGAGAAGGTTGTCACGATGGAGATTATGCCCTCGACCAATTCCTGCATCGCGTCTTTCTTTACAACCCCGTTGACCATCTCCACAGAGGCGCCGTAGCTCTCCGCGCGCCTTGAGAGGTAGTTGAAGCCGAACCTTGAAAGCCTGTCCTTGAACTCGACGAGGACCAAATCGGCCTTCCTCTCTCTCACCAGGTAAGCCGATGCCAATTTCCCCCTGTTCTCCAGTCCCGAGGCCACCTCCTCGTACACCTTGATGGTGTCGTAGCCTTTGCTGGGCGCGTACTTCGTGAGCTTCTCAACCTGACTCTTCAAGTGGTCTTTTTGCTCGTGAGAGGAGACTCCTGCGTATATTATGCACCCCTTCTTTTTCCTACTCTCCTCGGGCCTTCCCTCCTTTGCTGTGCCAAGCAGCCTGCCAATCTCCGATTCAGAAACGAACCACCTGCCTGCGATGCTCCTTTCCGCTTTCACCTTGCCCGAGTATGTCCATCTTTTCAATGTCTTGAAGCTTACTCCAAGCATTTCTGCTACCGTTCCTGTAGGATATCGTTTCTTTGCCAAGCCCAACGTCGTGACATGATAGAGACGATTGATATAAAACGCCCCAGAAATGTGGCAGCTACTTACCAGACTAGCAGGGGCCCTGACCCGGGCGGAGCCGTGACGGTCGCACACCACCCCAATGACTTCCCGTTTGGCCTGTGGAGGCGTCCCGTCCGACAAATCCTCATAAATCAGCCCAGCCGTGCGCAGCGGCGAAGCGACTTTGGCTATCACCCACGACGGCCTTGTGGGGAAGAAGGTCTACAACCCCGACGCAGGCATGGTGGGGGAGGTCTCTGACATAGGCTTCTCGGTCGGGGCGAGCCAGCCGATGCTCCTCATCAAAGGGCCCGACGGCAGCATGGCCGAGGTGCCCTGGGGCTCTGTGGGCTCGGCCAAGGACATCGTGATAATGAAGGAGGCCGTGGACATGACGAAGTTCAGGAAGGCGAGCACCTTCGCGCCGACCCAGCAGGCCAAGGCGCCGGATCCTCAGGTGAGGGCAGCCGTCAACGCCCCAGAGCCGGCCGCCGGGACCAAGAGGTTCTGCACAAGCTGCGGCAAGGAGCTGACCTGGATTCCCGAGTACAAGCGTTGGTATTGCTACAAGGAAAAGAAATACGCATAACCTGTAACGGGTCACTCCAACGAGCCGGGCTTGCACGAATTCTGGCTGACCTGTTTGTTTTCATTGGGGCGGGCACCGTCAACCTAGCGGCTCACGAGCCGAGAGTCGCCCGAGCCTCAAGATACCGCCCTGAGGGCGGGCCTTCTATTCTTCGCTGGCCTTGATCACAAACTCGCAGTAGGGGTCGCCAGCGGCGATGCAATGGGTCTCTTCGCACCGCATCTCCCTTCGATTGGAGCTCGAGAAGG
>JACWAI010000049.1 GCA_014874415.1 Nitrososphaerales archaeon | reverse complement strand
TACGGTCGTAGGCAACTGTGATAAGAACCCGCCTGGTGTTAGAGTCCGGGTCGGGGTCTATGGTTACTGGTTACAGATTCCGTGGTCGGACGTGTTCGAAGGCGAACTGCGGGGCGCGGTCGAGGTCTGGGATCCGGAACCCGAAGACAACTTTGAACAATGGGCGGATGATTACAAAAAGAGGCTGGAAACAGCCACAGAGCTAATAAAAGAAGCTCGGGAGGGTTTAGACAGAAATGGGGTACAAGATAAGTCCAACGGGGATACCGACTCAGTCGGGCATAGCCGTAGTTGGCTGCGGTGGGACCGGCTCTTTCGTCGCCGAAGGTCTGTGCCGGCTACTCCGAAACAGTGAGAAGGATATCATGCTGATAGACTACGACCGGGTTGGAATTGAGAACCTGGGACGGCAGAATTTCAGCAAAGAGGACCTGGGGAAGTTCAAGTCCGAAGTCCTGGCTCATCGCTTCGCTCGCCGGTACGGGCGCCAGGTTGGCTACTGCGTCTATCCCTACGACCCGCGAATGGTCGTCGGTTCTATGGGCGGAGGTTTCGTACGAGAGTTCTCGGCCGGTCTCATTCTGGGCTGTGTAGACAATCCAGGCGCCAGAAAAGAGATGAGCTTCGGGCTCAAGATGGGAACCTGGTGGATGGATGCCGGCAACGGTAACAACTCCGGGCAAATCCTGCTCGGAAACTCGACCGAGAGCGAGGCCCTGGCGGGTGGGTTCTGCGACATGTGTATGACGGCTCACCATCTACCGATACCGACCATCCAGCTACCCTCATTACTAGCGCCGGTGACCGTTGACAAGCAGACCCGCCAGAATTGCGCTGAGGCTGTCGAGAGGGAGGAACAAAGCCCTGTGATCAACCAGGTAATGGCTTCTGTCATGCTGGAGATGGTACGGAAGTTCATGGCGGCCGAGCTGACCTGGATGGGCGTGTACCTGAATATGGACGCCGGTACTTTCCGAGCCGTCGAGGCGGAGCCGGAAGCGATTACTCATATGACCGGGATGCGTAAAGACCAGCTCGTGGCTCATGGCTGTGAACTCGATGGCTGCCATATTGGCCGAATGTTCGGCGGGATGCCGCGGGCGTCTGCGAACCTGCGACCGGCGACCGTCGAAGAAATAGCTGAGGCGGTGACAGGAGAATGAGAACGCTGGCCGCTGACCAGAAGCGATGTCTGGAAATCATCGAAGCCTGGCATACTCCCATGGTTTACCATCCGGGCGGATGGGGCGATGACGTGCCAAAGTGGTTCCTGGAACGGGCGATCGCTGGGCGGGTGGCCATGATAGATGATGGCGGTTGGACGAGGGCTACGGATGCCGAAGTCTCGGGATACCTGATGACGGCGTCTCTTTGCTTTCCGTTCGATAATGACTGGACCAATATCACCTGCTACGAGGCTGCTCAGAACATTCCACAGTTGTATGACGTCCTGGCCCGTGGGAGCGACGGGAAAGTAATGTTCGGTGAAACGCTCACCGAGTACCAGCAGCGAGAGCTGAATGACTTGAAAATCAAAATCCGAAATTCACAAATAAAAAAGTATAAGGAAAAAAGTAAGGAGGTTATCATGTCCAAGAGAAAAATAGTTATCGACGAGAGGGAAGGCGTCATCATGGTTGGCGTGATGAAAGATGGCACCGATCCCATAGTCTCGAACCTGACCTGCACCCTGGAAGAGTCATTGATCCAAGTGCCGACCCTCCTGCAGGAAGCAGAGGTCAAGTGGACACTCAACCCCAGGAACCCGGCCTACGTCGCTCCCAAAGAGCCGCCTAAACCGGCAGCGACTCCGAAGGCTACCACTCCCAAAGCCAAACCGGCAGCCAGTACTGCCAAACCGGCTGGAGAGCTACCCTTGTTAGCTGGTGAAGAATCACCGGCCGCACCGGCATCAACACCGCTGGAGGCCGTGGCATCAACATCCGAGAAGGCTGATGAGGTTGGGGAGCGAATCATCGCTGCAAAGCAGGAAGAGCATGGTACAACACCGGCTGAAATCTCACCTGCGGTTGGGCAACTCACCCATGGCCCGGAGAAGGTCACTTCTCAGGATGCGGAGAAAGCCGGCGCGGCCCCAGGGTCCGCTGCCCCGGGCGGGGCGGTTTCTGAAGCTAAAGCGACCCCTGGCGCCGGATCCCCAGCCCAGATCTCCCCGAATTCGAGCACTCCCGCACCGTCTTCTCCTCCCGCAAGCGGCGGAACTCCCGGAGCGCCGACCGGTGTTTGGGAGTATCGTCTGGAAGATGGCCGTGGCCCGTTCGAGTCAGTTCAGCTTGCGATGGATGTGCTGGGCATGGATAAGGCCACTCGCCCCCAGCATAACCGCTGGGATCGTCTGTCAACCGACCTGAAAAAGAGAATCCAGAGGGTCGAGAAGAAGAATAGTTGAGTGGCTACCGGCAGTTGTGACCGCATCAAGACGAAGGGCTGTCCCTTCTATAACATTAACCGAAGATGCCGGGAAGACTG
>JACWAI010000048.1 GCA_014874415.1 Nitrososphaerales archaeon | reverse complement strand
GGAGCCTGCATGGCCTCCCCGCCCCCCGAAGTATGCGAGGAGTTTCCTGGCGACCGCGAGCGCGTCGCCTTCGCTTTCCACGACATGAGAGGCTGTTCCGTTGGCAGACTGGACCTCCCATCCCCCCAGCTCCTCGGGGCTTGGGCTCCTGTTGGTCTCGGCCTTCGCCACCCCCGGCCCCCAGACGAAGAGGCGGCTCTTCCCCTTGACCATGATAATCGCGTCTCCCATGTAAGCCGAGTACGCAGCCGCTCCGCTTACCGTCCCCATTATCACGCTTATCACGGGCACAGTCTCCCGCGCCTTGATGAGCTGTCCGACGAGGAAGCTCGCCTCCTCAAGGGAATGGCCCCCTTCCTGAACGCGGACCCCTCCCGAATCATAGAAGCCGATGATTGGAAGTTTCATCTTAGCCGCCGCTGCGACGAGAAGCTCGAGCCTCCTGGTGTGCCCGAGTCCCATCGAACCTCCTTTGTAGGTGGGCTCCTGGGCGAAGACTGCAGCTTCCACACCGTTGATCTTCGCAATCCCTGCGATGACCCCGTCGTCATGCGACATCGTGTCGGAGGAGACGGGCATCCTTAGGTCCATCTCAGGGCCTTCTACGTCGGTCAGCTTTCCGTCGTCTACTATTTCCAGTAACCACCCAGCGGAAGGCGTCCCCGTGGCTTTGACGCTACTCAACGAAAGCTACTGTCCTCGCGAAGGCAGCCTCCCCTCCCTTGAAGAGCCACGGGAAGCAGCCGATGGTCGTCCTCACGGCCTTCTTCTTCCCGAGGACCTCTTCGATCTGCCCGCCGAGGTTCTCGATGTGTATGCAGTCTCGCGGGAACAGGACGTTGTGAGTCACCTGGTAGTCTTTTTCAGGGAAGAGCTTGTCTATGTTCTCCTTGCCGAACTTCTTCTCGGCCGCTGCCCTCACCCTTGTGCTGACACGGGGGAGGAACCTTCCTATCGGGAGGTTCATCGGATGGTCCGTTGACACTGCGTCGACCCCCCAGATGTGGATCTTCTTCTCCAGGAGGTAGTCGCAGAAAGCCCCAGTGGGGCCGGGGTGCATGTGGATGTAGCGCTCCTCGTCGGCCGTCCCATTCGGCTTGGGGGGTTGATACCAGGCGTACTTGCTCCATCCCGTGTACAGGATCAGCAGGTCACCGTCTTTCACCCCGCCCGCCTCCTTGGCGTTCCTCTCCACGATCTCCTTGGTGTAGATCCCCAGGTCCCCCACTTCGCTCACGTCGACGATTATCCCGGGGCCGTAGAGCCAGGTGAGAGGTATCTGATCGATGGTCCTTCCGTTCGTGACGAAATGCAGGGGCGCATCCAGATGGGTCCCCATGTGGTTCGACGTCATGATGTACTGTGCGTTTACCCCCTGCTCGGCCTTCCTCTTGATGAACTTCACTTCGAAGGGCGGGTACAGAGGCCAGAACGGCGTCTCTTGATTCAGCGGCTGCGACAGGTCATACAGCTTCATGGTTTGGCCGAGCTTCTGCTGCGGTATAAAAGACATCAGCCACCCGCACCGTCCGCCTCAGACTTCGGCGGATGGGATAGGGCTAGACTTCTACTTCCCTGGGGGGCACGACCCTCTCGGCGGTGCGCAAGAGCTCCGGGGGTGCCGGCCTTATCGGGAGCCTGTCTCTCAACATTGGCTTCACGAACCTGTCCCAGTCGTCCTTGGTCGTGAAGAATATCCTCGACCCTCCGAGCTCGTGCTGCATCTGAGGGTAGGGCTTCTGATACTGGGCGTACTTTATCCCCCAGTACCTGAACCCTGTGTAGCTCTCGTAGGTGGCCCACCATTCCTTCATCTTCATCAGGTCGAAGGCGTATTCGGCCTTGGCGGCGTACATCGTGGCCCCGATCCCTGCCCTCCTCTTGAAGGTCAGGGTGTGCAGGCTTATGGCGACGTCGTTGTCCCAGAGCCTGAAGTTCCCTATGGCCGCCAGCTCCCCGTTGATTATCCCCAGCAGGGAGACGTGGTCCTTCATCCTGCTCCTGTACCAACCGAGGAACTCGGCGTAGACCCTCGACGACACGAGGTCAAAGAAATCTGTGTCGTGGTTGAAGAGCTTCATCGCGGTCTGCATCACCACGGGCGCCTCCTCCTTCTTGGCGCGCCGTATCACCATCTTCTCCCCCGTGGGCAGGTTCACGTAGCCGGCGGGGTATTCGACCTTCAACAGCGGGGACTCGAGCCCGCGGAGTATCGGCTCGATGTCTTCGACGTTGATTTTCACTTCACCAAGAGTGACCTTCTCAGGCGGCGACCAATCGGTAGACATAGCCGCCCGATGAGCTTGAATCGCTTTAAGCCTGTCGCAGTGCCATGACGCTCTTTGCGTCTCAGCCTATTAGGGCAAGCCTTCCCGGGTTCGTATCCTGGGCCCGCTCCACTTTGCGCTTCAATCGGGTCAGATTGTCGATTTGCTCCCTGATGCTGTCCCTGCACACGAAGATGGACTCTCTTACCAACCATTCATCCTCCAGCCCTTCCGCAACCTCCCCCAACCTCACCACGGCTCCCCCCAGCGAGGCGACCGCGATGTTCAGCTCCCTTGAGACCCGGCGGACCCTTCTGTCGAGGCTCTCAGTGTCGTTCGGGAGGAACCCTGATTCCAGCTCCTGGGCGTCCTTCGACTGCCTCCTTCTGATAATCCTCCTGACCTCTCTGAGGGAGAGGTCCTGGGCGCCTATCTTGTCGGCCATGTCTTCTGCTTCGTCGTCGTTCAGCAGGGTCAGCTCCTGGGCCACGCTCGGAGCTATTCGGCGCCGCATAATCTGGTCCTGAACCCTCTGGGGGAGGGAAAGCAGTCCAATCCTCTTGCTTACGTATTCCTGGCTCTTGCCTATCCTCCTTGCGAGCTCTGTCTCTCCGCCATACCCGAACTCCTCCACATAATTCCTGAACGCCCTTGCCTCTTCAATGGGATTGAGCGTCTCCCGCTGGATGTTCTCCAGCAAGGACACCTCGAACGCCTCCCTGTCGTCAAGTTCCACCACGTGGGCAGGCAACCTTCGCCAACCGAGTTTCTTGCACGCCTCGTACCTCCTCATCCCCGCCACCACCTCGAAGCCGTCGTCTGCTGGCCTGACAATAATCGGCTCCAACAGTCCTTTGTCCTGTATGGACACCATCAGTCCCGAAATCGCCCCCGAGTCTGTCCTCAGCACCATCCTCGACGGGCGTATCATCCTGACCTCGACCGATTCGAGGAATCCTGCGAGAGGGTTGGCCTTCATGAAAGCAGAGCTCGTGACTGTCGCCTTATATCCTGTCCCTAACTGCTTTGGAACCGCGGCGTTCAACCGATGAACCCTTAAGCCGCTCCCGAGCACCATGAGACCATGCTCCTGCAAGGGAAGTTCCATATCCCGAGCGGCATCGACAAGGTCTGGGATTACGTCTCCGACCCCGCCAAGGTGATAGGATGCGTCCCCGGCGTGCAGACCTACGCCATCGGTGAGAACAAGAGGATCACTGCGGCCGTCAAGGTTTCGATAGGGTTCATCAGGGGGACGTTTCAGACTCAGACGAAGATCGTGAAGGAGGACCGGGACACGCACACAGCAGTCCTCGAGCTCTCGGGAACCGGCGCTGGGAGCGGTTTCAACGCGGCCGTCAACATGTCCATCGCTGCCGCAGGCGCAGAGTCTGACCTGACCTGGGAGGCGAACGTGACCATCAACGGTCCCCTGGGGAGCCTCGCGAAGCCGTTGGTCGAGGGCAACATCAAGAAGATTGTGAACCAACTTTTTGATTGCGTAAAGGCGAAGCTCAGCTAACCAAAAGGCTAAGCAATCTCGCTTAAATAACAACTTGAGACGTTGGCGGCCTGATGAAAGGAACGAAAAGAAACGGAATCACATCACTCGTAAGTGCACTCATCGTCATCGTCGTCATCCTCATCGGCGTTGCAGCATACGCATTCGCATATCCGCCATCGGCCACACCATCCACGGCTACCATCACTACCACGGCTTCGGGGGGAACCGCGGCAACAACGGTAACCACAACCGTAGGGCAGACCAGCGGTGTTCAGGCAAGCGCCATCGGAGCCCTGAAGATTGGGATTATCCTACCACTCACACCCTCGGACAACTCTTGGAACTACAACGCGTTTGACGCCATAAACAAGCTCAAGGCCGAGTTCGGGTTCACGCTCAGCGTTTCACAGAACATCGCATCTGGAACTGATGCGGACGTGCCCGCACAGCAGTGGGCAGCCCAGGGCTACAACATCGTCATATTCCAGGGTGGCCAGTATCAAGCAGAAGCCAACACCTTCGCTGGCCAGCACCCAGGCATCATGTCAGTCTGCGTTGACTGCACAGTCGCCAACTACTCAAACGTCTACAGAATATGGCTAGACCTCAGCGGCGGAGGGTTCGTCCTCGGAGCCATGGCAGGCATGGTCAGCCAGACCCACAAGTTCGGGCTGGTAGGCGGTGGAGACATTCCTTCGATTTGGGAAGGTCATGAGGGCTTCATCGCGGGTATCACCTATACGTCCCCTAACTGCAGTGGCACGTGTTTCACCAACACGTTTGAGGCATTTGCTTGGGCCGACGTATCAGGAGCCAAGACCACAGCGACCAATGACTACACGAACGGCGCCGACGTTGTATTCTCGTCAGGAGACGGAGTAGACGTTGGTGTCTTGGGCGCTGCTTTGGCCCAGCCTTCAACGCCTCAAGTTTGGGCGTCGAACGTGTACACAAACCTCACAGCTATCCTTCCAGCGGATAACAAGATCCTGCTGGGCTCGATAGTTGTAGACTACTACACGCCACTCTTCAAGGCGATGGAACAATTCGTCACCAACAACTGGCACTGGGGTTACACCAAGGTCGACATGGCCTCAGGATTGATCACAGTACAGCCAGGGCCTAGTCTCCCAGCTAACGTGAGGGCTGCGGGCCTTCTATTGCAAAGCGACATTGTTGAGGGAGCAATTCAGATATCCTTCGCTTCAACTTCAGGCGGATCCCCATACTGTTTCGTCAATCCGAGCGCTTCAAGCTGCGCTGATTCGACTCTGACAGTGCCATCCGGCGGCGGGACGCCGACAGGGAACATGGCAGCCCAGTTCAATTACCTACCGACAGCATCAAGTCTACCCTAAGGGTGCATGGGAATACGCAGGGCCTTCGATGGCTACAGGCAACGGCGTATAACGTCCTTGCCGTAGGGCTCGGCATACTCGCCGGGCTCGCGCTGGTCGTGTACGCCGGAGGCAACATCGAAGTCGCCCTGTCCTCCCTTTTTCTCAATCCGATTACGAGCTCACACGGGATTCAACAGATTTTCGTCCTCTTCGTGATGTTCTACACCATGGCCTTGGGGGTAGGCCTTGCGCTAAAGGCAGGCCTTTGGAACATAGGTGCTCAAGGCCAGTTCCTGACCGGGATGGTGATGGTGTTCTTCGTTTACATTTACTTGGGGTTCCTCCCGTGGCCTGTTCTCTACGCTTCAATGATTTTGGGTGCCGCGATTGGGGGCCTCCTCTGGATCACGGTCCCGACTATACTCAGAGTGAAGTTCGGGGCGAACGAAATCGTTGTCACGATCCTTCTGAACGTGGTGGCGACTAATTTCGGATTTTACATGCTCAGCGGGCCCATCAAGAGTCCCGGAACTGCCCTCGGCTTCCCAATTACGACAGAGCTTCCCGCCAGGTTTCAGATTCCGAACATTATCGCAAGCGTTCCGATCACCTACGCTGTTCCTGCAACGATAGCGATTGGGATAATCCTCTATTTCTTGGTCGAGCGCACGCCGTTCAGGGTAAAGGCAAATACTGTGGGGGAGAGCACTGAGACCGCCAGATATGCAGGAATAAGCATTCCCCGCGTCATGACCATCACCATGCTCGCCGCGGGAGCGCTCGCCGGGCTTGCCGGCGCCATCTACATTATGGGCTATCGATACGAACTCGACATTGGCTCGTTCTCGACCAATTATGGGTTGCTCGCCATCATCGTCGCACTTGTGGGAAGGAAGCACATGCTGGGGATAGGGATTGCAGCGTTCTTCTTCGCCTACATAACCTTCGGCGCGGAGTCAATGGCGGTGGCAACCAGTGTGAACTCCGTCGTCGTATTCGCTATGGAAGGCGTCATGATGATTGGGATTCTCATGGGCAACTACCTGACCGAGAGGAAGAAGGCAACTTGACCATTGCCCTTTCCAACGTCGCGATTGCGGTGATCTCGACCACTCTCCAACTTTCACCCTTCTATCTGTTCGCAGGAATGGGGGAGATTGTATCAGAGAAATCCGGGGTGGCTAACTTGGGCTTGGAGGGAATCATGTTGATGTCTCTGGTGACAACCTTCATTGTCGACTACGCGACAGGAAACCCTTGGATTGCGCTTTTCGCCGCTATTGGGACCGCAGGAGTAATCGGAGCGGTTTTCGCGTTCTTCGCGATCCAGGTGCGCCTGGACCAGATAGCCCTGGGGCTTGCCATCTACCTCTTTGGCTTGGGGTTCTCTTTGATAGTCTTCAGCACCGCCTATCCCAGTGGGCTCACGCCAAACTACGTCAGCCTCCCGCCCATCTTCTCAGGCTGGGGGAACGTTCCCGTCATCGGGACGATCCTGCTCAAACAGAACGTCCTGGTCTATATTTCCATAGTAGTCGTCGTCATGACAGCCCTCTTCCTCGACCGAACTTCGCTAGGACTCAGGGTGCGTGCCGTCGGGGAGAATCCCAAGGCAGCGGACAACATGGGGGTCAGCGTCATCAAGGTCAGATTTCTCGCGACCCTATTTGGCGCCCTGATGTTCGGCGTCGCAGGCTCTTACTTCGCAGGCAACTTCGTCCCTGGGTTCCAGACCGACATAATAACGGGAAGAGGCTTCATCGTGCTGGCCATGATATATTTCGCAAATTGGAAGCCCTACCGGGCCCTTTTCGCCGCTCTGTCCTTCAACTTGGTATACGCCCTTCAGAACGAATACATCTCGATATCGGGTTCTAGCGTGGCATCAGTCTCCACCCTCTTCAACATGCTCCCCTACGTCTTCCTCTTGGCCCTGATTCCCGTCTTCGGAAGAAAGGCTAGGATGCCCAAGTTCCTGCTGAAGCCGTACCGCAAGGGATAGTCAGAGCTACACTTTCGCGCTCGAAGTCATCAGGGTTGCGAGTTCGCGGATGTCGGCATTCTTTGCATCTACGATATTCGCGACTCTCCCCTGGTTCATCACTGCAATCCTGTCGCTCATGTCGAGTATCTCGTCAAGGTCGGCGGAAATCATGAGTATCCCCTTCCCCTTGGCCTTCTGCTTCATCAAAACGTTCCGGATGTACTCGGCCGAGCCGACATCAAGCCCCTTTGTCGGGTTGTTGGCCACGATGACCTTCGGTCCCCAAAACAGTTCCCTGGCGAGTAGGAACTTCTGCTTGTTCCCGCCGCTCAGCGTCCTGAGCGGGGCGTCTTCAGAAGAGGCGACTACGTTGTAGTCTCTAATCAGCTCCCTCGTCTTGTCCGTCAATTTCGAATAGTCCATCAGTATCCCATTCTTGAACCGCTCAGCCAAGAAGGGCTGCAGTATCAGGTTGTCCTTGAGGGAGAAGTCGAATACGAATCCCGTTTTGTGCTCTTCGCAGACATGGGCGACCCCCGCCCTCCTGACCTCGTCGGGCTTGCGATGGGTAACGTCGGTACCGGCCAGAATGACCTTGCCAGATGTTGGGCGGCGCATTCCGGTGATCACCTCGTCCAGCTCCCTCTGCCCGTTTCCTGACACTCCCGCGACTCCGAGTATCTCTCCAGCCCTGAGGTCAAGCGATATCCCCCGGAGGGCAGGGGTCCCGAGGTCGTTTACGGCCGACACGTCGACAAGCTGGAGCACTGGCGCTCCTATCTGGACCTCCTGCTTCTGCACGTTGTACAAGACCTCCCGCCCGACTATCAACATCGACAGCTGATCTGGGGTGACCTCGCTCCGCAGCTTGTTCGCCACGACCTTCCCCAGCTTCATCACGGTGATCCTGTCTGCAATCGCCATCACTTCGTCTATGTGGTGTGTCACGAACACGATTGAGCGCCCTTCCGACGCCATGCGCTTGAGACTCGAGAAGAGCTTCTCAGTTTCAATCTCGGTGAGGTAGCTCGTCGGCTCGTCGAAGAGCAGTATGTCTGCGCCGATGAAGAGGCACTTCAGTATCTCGACCCTCTGCCTCTCTCCCACAGAGAGGTCTTCCACCTGGGCTTCGGGGTCGACCTGGAGGCCGTAGGTCTCTTCCATCTCGAGGAGCTTCTTCTTGATCCCCCCCAACTCCAGTACGGGCTTGCTCAACTTGATGTCGGTGGTCAGACTTAGGTTCTGCACGACGGTCATGTTCGGGATGAGCATCAGCTCCTGGTGGACCATGCCGATGCCTGCCCTCATCCCTTCCTTCGGGGAGGAGACCTCGACCTCCTTCCCTTTGATGAACACCGCCCCGTTGTCGGGCCTGTAGTACCCATAGAGGACGTTGCAAAGAGTCGACTTCCCTGCGCCGTTCTCTCCCAATAGGGCATGGATCTCCCCCTTCCTCAGTTCGAAGTCGACCTCGTTCACCGCCAGCAGGCTTCCGAACCTCTTTGTGAGGCCTTTCGTCTGTAGAACTGGTCCTTCTTCCATCCCTCTCAGGTTATGTTCGCGCCGGTGCGAGCGAGTATAAAGCGTTCGCCCTCATCGATTCCAAAGAGCCGCCAGACACTCCTTGAGTGCGCCGCCGCCCCTTGCCGAGTCTGAGATCGCAGCCTCTGCCAGGAGGACCCCCAGGGACATGTCGATGCCCGACGTGTGGCCGCGGCGGGCGACGGAGAAAAGGTCGTCTAGGAAGTCCTTCCGCCCCAAGGACTTCAGTATCAGCCCCTCCAACCCTTCGTCGAGGTACCCCCGGGCGGAGTAACCAAGGATTGCCGCGCTTTCCGGGATTGTCCCCGCGAAAAGGACGCCCCGAGGGATTGAAACCTGCTTCGAGCCCCTGCACCTCGCCACGTAGTTGTAGGCAGCTAGGAAACCTCCGACGAAATCGTCCCCCGCTGGGGTGAAACCTCCTCCCCTGCCTATCAACGGGAGGTAGCTCTCCGGCCCGAACATCGGCTTCGTTTCGCCGGCCGCGAGCGGACCGACAACACGTTCGACGAACTCCCTCAAGGCCGGGTCCGCGGAGAGGAGGGGCCCTCCTTCTGACACATCGTACAGCGACTTTAGCGCGGCCACCCCCTTCACCAATGCGTCCGCAGACGCGAAGGACACGACCCTGCGCTCTCTGAGCGAGCTCCTGAACACCCGAGCCCCCGGAGTCTCGATGGACGCCCCGCCAAGTCTGACGCCTTCCGGGTCGAAGCTGCAGCTCTCCCCGACTCCGATGTGGCGGTCCGCCTCTCCTCCTCCCTGGACGTTGACCGTCATCGGGGACCTCATCCTACCCCAAAGCAGGAGGACGAAGTCGTCCCCGGACCTCAGGTACGCCGAGCTCTGGAATAACCTGGTGACCCTCCCTTCTCCCCTGCGTCTCAGGACCCTGACGGCGAGCTCCCCTACGTCCGAAGCCCGCTGGCTCATGCTCCGTACTTGTCGACGTAGGCTTCGAATGAGTCCTTGAAGACCTGCATCGGGAAGCTCACAGTCCCCGCTCCCACCTGACCCACCCCGGCCTTCCG
>JACWAI010000047.1 GCA_014874415.1 Nitrososphaerales archaeon | reverse complement strand
GGAAGCGCCGCAGTTCCCGCAAAACCTCTGCCCCTCGGGCAGCGGGGAGCCGCACTTCTTGCACGCTAGGGTCAAGGGAGTCGCGGGCTGGCGGAACGGGGGTACGCCCCTCGTGGCAGCGGCCAAAGGGGACTGGTTCCTGACGAGATTCTCACGTATCAGGCTATAGGCCATTTCCGCGTCCGAGTTGGGCAGTCCGCTCAATTCCAGCGGCTCTCCTCCGAACCTCAGGGTGCACTTGACGGTGGAGCGGAGGATCCCCCTGGCGAGGACGACGTTCGAGATGTCCTGGTAGTTGAAGTCGGTGTAATCGTTCTTCAGCCGCATGGCGTGAGGGTGTCTCAGGATTATCCTCTCACTGGTTATGGCGACCGAATCGATGTTGATCTTGGGATGATAGATCTTCTGCCTGATGTATGACTGCACCACTTCGTTCGCACCGAGCACATCCCTGAGGTCCTCTGGCAGGGACTGCATGTTCATCGGCCCCTGAAGGAAATCGGTGACCGTGCGTTCGAACCAACGCCGGGTGCGCTAACTCTCGGGCCAGAGTCAGAAGCTGTCGCGGCTGAAATCTTCAACCGTCTTCGGCATCAAATTGCTCTCTTTGCTATATTATACACCCGTTTTGAACGAAGGAGACCTACCGAGGATGGATTCAGAACGGGGACTGGCAGGGCAGGAAAAGGGGGTATGCACCGACCTACAGCGTGGCGCGGTATTCCTTGTAGGATGCGTGGAACAGCAGCAGTCCGACTGCGTCGAGTAGGGCGCTTCCCCCCGAGAAGGAACCTGAGTACGACAAGCCGAAGACGACGAGGTCGCCGAGCACCGCCAGGCCAGAGATTGTCATTATCAGCTGGTCCGCCATCTTCTTGTTTATCTTTCGGTACATCCACAGTAGCATGTAGACGAAGGCGAGGACTACGGCACCTGCCGAATAGCCGGTCCCTGGGCCGTATCCCTTCGCAAGCTCGAAGATCCCGACATAGAGGAAGAGGACCACGTTCACGACGAGCCAGAATGTGATGTCGCTGAAGCGGGGTATCACCTTGTCCATGGACTGCATTGGGCCAGGCGCGGCGCGGATGCGCGATGGTTCGCTTGCTGTTTCCTCAGAAGCGGTCATGAGGACACGCGTAGGTGGGTTTTGTATTTAAGCGGGTGAGATAGCTGTCTTTCCCGCGACGAAGGCCCCGAAGGCTAGCGCGATTGCTTGAGCTGGGGGCGGACCAGCAGCTTCTTCGGCTTCGGACCGAGCGAGAGTATCGTCTTCTCGTAGTCGGACCAGCTGACCCCAAGCTTCTGGGCGACCATCATCTCTACCATGGTAGCGAATTCGTGCTCGTTCCTGTAGGGAGCCTTCGGATGGTCCCCTGGTTCGGCGTCGTAGGCGTGAAGGTTCATTCGGCGCTCGGCTTCGAAGTTGACATCGAAGGTGACGACCTCTCTGTCAGTAATGCCGTGCATCTTGCAGAGTTCGTACTCGATCATCTCGTGGAGCGCCACCAGGAATACATACCTTTGATCCTTCATCTTGCTCACTCTGATCTGGGCGGGCTTCCCTGGGATCCAGTCCCCGACCGTTTCGTATCTCTGCTTCCTGTGCGGGACCTGGGATATGGTGAAGACGGGCTTGACCCCCCTGCCTCTGGCAAGGCCCCTGGGGCGCAGTAAGCCGGAACCCCTCGGGGTGCTCCCCAAGCGGTAGGGGGCGCGTCTGAGGCTCTGGGATGACAAGGCGTTCGGAACGAGCCTGCCCGAGCCCCCCTAAGGGATAGGCTGTCAATTTGGCGCCCCTTTTTGGTTAACCAAAGTTTAGCCAGATGAGAAAGGGGAACCAGGCACGCCACGGCGGCTCTCCCGTTGGGGACTTATCTAGGGGGTGGACTGTTACCGTGAGAGGGCCTGAAAGGGAAGAGGGAGCGGCATGCGAGGAGGGCCAGGGGATTCAGGACCCCGTTGAGGGCTTGAATTCCAGAGCGGCGGAGTTGATACAGTATCGCAGCCCTGTGGGCCGGGGACCGTCCTCGAAGACGTGGCCCAGATGGCAGCCGCAGTTACCGCAGCTGACTTCCGTCCTGACCATTCCGAAGCTCCGATCGGACTCCTCCTTGATCATACCCTTGGAGATGGGCTGAAAGAAGCTCGGCCAGCCAGTCCCCGACTCGAACTTCGTATCCGAACTGAACAGCGGCGTGCCGCAGACTACGCACACGTAGGTCCCGACCTTGTGGTTGTCCCAGTACTTGCCTGTGAAAGGAGACTCCGTCCCCTTGTTGAAGCAGACGTTCACGGACTCTCGGTCGAGCTTGGCCCTGAGCTTGTCCATTTCCTCACGGGTGAGCATCAGGCTATTCGATCCTTGGCCGAGTATAAGGTTTCAGGGATGAGGAGCGCAAGTCATTCGGCACAGTCCGGGACTTCTGGATAGTTTTAAGAGGGCCCCGCGCACAATACGCGCCAGTCTTGGCGAAGTTCTCGACTGCGCAGCAGGGGTGGAAGGAGCAGACGGGGACCATAATGACCGTGGAGGTATCGAAGCTCTATGTGGGCAAGACGAACGTCAGGAAGAGCCCCGGGGACGTCGGGGACCTGGTCGACTCGGTGAGGGAGAAAGGGATTCTCGAGCCTGTGCTCGCAAGGCCCATCGGCGGCAGGTACGAACTTGTAGTCGGATCCCGGCGCTTTGAAGCCGCCAAGATTGCGGGGCTGAGGAAGATGCCTGCGATCGTCAGGCCCATGACAGACGAGGAGGCGATAATCGTCTCCCTGGTGGAGAACATCCAGAGGAAGGACATCGAGCCGGAAGAGGAGTACGACGCCATCGTCGCCCTCAGGAAGGTCAACCCCCGTGCCTACGGGTCGTCGGACCAGATTGCAAAGGCGCTGGGAAAATCGAGGAGATACGTCGACGATAGGATAAGCGCGGTGGAAGCTGTCAGGACCATAAGGAGGGAGTCGAGGGCAGACATCGCCGTCAAGCAGGCACCGCTCCTTCGGGAGCGGCAGGAGGGAGTCCTTCCCGTTAAGCACGCCACGTTCCTGCACCGGGCAGAGGAGGCGGCTACGGTACAGGAGCTGCCGAAGAGGGAGAGGGCCACCCAGCTCAAGGAGCTGGCCGAGACCATAGCGCCGCTGCCGTCACCGGAGGCGGAGAACATCGTGAGCCATTTCGTGATGGCTCCCCAGAGGCCGGTGGAGGACATCAAGAAGGAGGTTTCGTACTTGCATGCGGTCAAGCTGGAGATACTCCTGGACCCAAGGGTCGCCGACGGCCTGAGGAGGGCGGCCGAAGAAAGGAACACCACCATGGAGGCGATGGCGTCGCTGGCTATCCACTCCTGGCTCAGGCAGCAGCGGTACGCCTAAGCTCCGAGAAGGGGTACGCGAAACTATTCCGCAGAACCAGGCATCTTCGCGTAAGGTCTTCAGGGCTTGCACTATGCGGGCTTCATCGAGTACCACTTGATGCTGCACCCGAACGGCTTGGTGTCGGCCACCCTGACGGGCTTCCCGGCCAGGAGGTCGTCCAGGGCGTTTCTCAAGTCGTGGCTCGTGACCTTCGAAGGGTCACGCGAATCGTCTATGCGCCCCCGGTAGCGGAGGGCCCTCTTGTTGTCGAAGGCGAACACGTGAGGCGTGCAGACGCCGCCGTAGGCTCCGACCACCTTCTGGCTCTCGTCCCTGAGGTAGGGGAAGTTGAAGCCTTTCTCTTTGGACCGCTTTACCATCTCAGGGAAGCTGTCCTCCGGGTAAGCCTTCTCGTCGTTGGAGTTTATCGCGACCAGCTGGACGCCCTTCGAAGCGTAGTCCCCCTGGATTGCGACCATCCGCGTTTCGAAGTCCTTCACGTACGGACAGTGGTTACAGGAGAACATGACCACCAGGATGGGTTTGCCCGCGAAAGACGCCAATGAATAGCGCCTGCTGTCTACTCCGGGCAGGTCGAAGTCAGGGGCGGGGGCTCCGCGTCCGAGTGTGGATACAATCATGAATGGCTGTCGCCCCGGCGGTCAGGTATATTGTTGTCGCCGCAGAAGTTCAGCGGTCGTAGCCGATCGGATTCCCGAATCTCTCCAGGAAAGCCACCTCGGAGAGGGGTTTGCGGCTCTTACGTCCGATGAGCTTCTTCACAGGGTACCCGAAAGCGACCACAATCGTGGGGTCCAGGTCTGAGGGGATGCCGAAGTCTCGCCTGAATTCGGCTGCCTTGATCCCGGTGAAGACGCCTGAGGCAACCCCCTGGTCCCAGGCTGCGATCTGCATGTTCTGGACAGCCCTGCCTGCGTCGATCAAATGGTATCCCTTTGCCGGGTTGGTGCAGACAATGACGGCGAAACCTGCTTTTCCGACCCACTTCCCCGAAGAGCTGTCGTCGGCCAGGCGGTTGAGTGAGTCGTGCTTCTCCACGAGTATGAACCTCCACTCCTGCGTGTTGGAGCCGCTGGGGGAGAGCCTGGCAGCCTCCATCACGGCCCTCTTCACATCCGAAGGGACAGCGGTGGAGCTGAATCCCCTCACGTCGAGCTTTGTCTTGACGGCTTCTGTGGCGTTCAACCTGTCCCTACGCCGGGGTCGCCGCGTATTAATCTGACGCCTAAAGGCTTGTAGGGGACCGCTATGACCTGCGCTTCATCAGCTCGCCGATTTCCCTGTCAAGCCTGACCACCTCGCTCTGATACTTCTCCATCTCGCCCTGGTCACGTTCGATGGATTGTTTCTTCCCCGTTATCTGTGTCCTCAGGTCGGCGAGGGCTCGGTTGGTGGCGTCCATGTTGGCGGAGAGTTGTCTCATCTTTCCATCCAACTCCGCTTTCTGCGCTTGAAGGTCTGCATACTGCTTCTCGCCGTTCCCAAGACGCGACTGCAGGTCCCGGAGCTCCTGCTCCTGCTTCCTTACCCGTTCGTAGAATTCGCTGGCCTTCGCCTCGTTGTTCCTCCTTCTCTCCTGAGCCCCTGTAAGCTGATAGCTCACGGGTCCGACCTTTCGACTTCGATATTTATCCATGACAGGGAGGGGCTGTGGAGGCTGGTTTGACCCCGAAGGCGAAGCTTATGGTGGTGCTGCCTCTCATCGCGGTGCTCGTCATCATACTGGTGTATCTTCAGCTGTTCTCGAGCCCTGTTGTGATCGTCGTCGTCATTGTGGCCTACGTCGCAGTGAGCCTCATGAACAAGAGGAAGTTCAATAGGCAAAAACCTCCGTAGCGTCTGGTTGGCAACACGTCAAGAATTTGCTTTTCACATTGCGGTGACGTGAACGCTCTTGGCCGCAGAAGCCTATGCGCTCGCCCAGCCCCTCCAGTCCCCGTCCCTGGCCCCGTGCGTCCTTATGATGTGCTCTTTCAACTCGCTTTCAGTCTGGCAGACGAAACCGCAATAGCACTTCGTACGAAGCCCCGTCGTGAGGGACTTGGATGCTGACAAAAACGTTGCCCGGGGGGCGAGTGCCGCCCCAGGCAGCTGAAGGTGATGGAACCCCCCGCACGGCAGGTGGTTCGCGCCTTGCGCCCTAGCAGTGCTTGTGTCTCCACGGACAGCTTGTTGTCGAGTAGTAGGCGGTCAGCGTGACAGCTTGGCTCGGAGTGATGGTTATGGTGGCGCTGGTGCTCCCGGTAGACCAGTGGCTGAAAACGTAGCTCCCATAGTTGGCCACGGAGATGGTGTAGGCGCCTCCCGAGACGGCGGTGAATGTCAGTGGGGTGTACCCCGTGACAAGGTTTGCCCCGTTCTGAGAAACGACTGTCCACATGCCTGTGATTGAAGCTCCGCCCGTCGTTGCGGACTCGACCGTGATGGAGAAGGTGCTGGAGGTCGAAGTGCTCGTGGTGGAAGTCGATGTCGTGGATGTGGTTGACGTTGAGGTGGTCGACGTTGACGTCGCCGAGGGCGACGATGTTGTCGAGGTGGTCGTAGTCGTGGCCGTAACACCGGGGCAGGAGCCCGTGGTGCTGTAGACCGCAGTGGTGGCCAGGTCGCCGCTGAGGGTCACCGTGGCCGCCGGGTTGGTGCTCCCGTCCTGCCAGTAGCAGAAGATGGTGCTAAGGTAGTTTGAGACTGTGACCACATAGGTCCCTCCGGTGTTCCCGGAAAAGGTCGCTGGGGTATAACCTGTGGCGAGAACCCCGCCGTTCTGGTTCCAAGTTGTCCACATGCCTGTGACCGTGTTTCCGGACAGGTCCACAGAGTTGATGCTGATGGACGATGCGGGGCTGGCCGCGGTGCCGCAGTTCAGGACCGCGGTGAAGACCGCGTTGGCCGAGATGGTTATCGTCCTCTGGGCGTTGGTGCTGCCTGTGTCGAGCCAGTAAGCGAAGTTGCACGAACCGCAGCCGTCAGACTCGATGATGTAGCTCTGGCCGTTGTTGAGGGTGAAAAGTCGTCGGGGAGTATCCGGTCGAGAGCGTCTGGCCGTTCTGGTACAGGACCAAGTAGTATCCTGTCAGCGCGTTCGCAGTCGCGTCCTGAGTGTTGACAGTCAGCTGGGAGGTCCCAACTGATGGGTTGGTGGTGGTCGAAGGTGTGGAGGTGGTCGTGGTGGCAGACGAGGAAGAGGTGGTGGCGACCAGGTCGATGGACGACAGGGCGGCCACTTGGGTGGTGAAGTATGAGGGGAGGACGTCATATGGGTTCGGCAGGTTGGCGTCGGTAAGGTAGACCCAGGAGTTCACTCCGACAAGGGTGGAGAGGAAGGCGGTGTCGAGAGGGACGCCGAAAACTATCGTGGAGAAGTAGCTCGGGCTGTAGCCTGCATAAGTGACAAAGGAGAGCAAGGGGTAGCCGCTGCTCTCGTAGATGTTCAGGACGTCAAGCGTTCCGACGTAGCTCGTGGGGACTGAGGTCCCCGGGTTGCCCATGGTGACCGAGCCTGGGATCAGGGAGTGCACGTAGCTTGAGAGGGTCGAGTAGTAGGTTTCGTAGCCCGGCACGTTGGTCATGTCGTCGAACATTATGCCGTTAACGCCGTACCATGTGTGGTAGAGGTTGACGTTCGCCTCGACGGATGAGACGCTGTCTCCGGCGTATGACGTATCGACGTAGCCCAGGACCACGACCCCTCCGGCCTGAAGATTCTTGATGCCCTGGACGTAGTTGGCGTCCTGTGAGGTGCCGGGGCCGCTGTCGGGGTTGATGACTGCTATGAAAGGAACGTTGGGATAGGCCTGCTTTGCCTGGATCACCGCCGCCCAAGACCCATCGGTGGGGTAAGTGTAAAGGGGTATGACGATGCCGACGGGCGCAGACTGTGCGCGAGTTGTCTGCGGTATGGCAGTGAATCCCAAGGCCACTGCCCCAACGAGCAGGGCAATGTAGCCGGCCGCAAGGATTCCCTTGGAGGAATCTTCTAGTATTTTCACACGGGACGCGGCTCTCGAACTGTATTAAAGCGGGGCGAAGGGTGAATCTGGGACGAAGTTTCCTAAACCGGAATTAACTGCCAAAAATGGAAACTAATGGAGAAATCTTACGAAGGTATCCTATTGAGAGACGAAAAGGGTCAGATTAGTAGAGCGCGAGCCTGTCGTAGGGGGCTATGAGGTCGAGCTCCCTCTCTCTGGCTCTGAAATCAGGGCAGACGGCTGACAACCTTCTCTTGAAATCGGGAGAATGGTTGAACTCGATGAGGTGGGTCAGCTCGTGAAGGACAACGTACTCCCTCAGCCTTTCGGGAAGAGCGACCAGCTGCCAGCTGAAGGAGAGCCTCCCCTGGCGCGTGCAGTACCCCCACTTTGCGATCTCCCTCACATCCACCCTGGCGGGCTTGACGCCTACACGGGGAGCGAGTTCGGCCACCTTCCTCACGGCATAGGCTGAGCTTTCCCTCAGGAACCAACGCCGGACAAGCTCGCGGACCCGTTTCGGGTCAGAAGCATGCACCAGTACCTCCCCCCTGGCCAAGTCTGGCGTCAATCCGTCCGCAGGGCCGTCGGAGGGCCTGATTCTCAGTAGGTTGCCGTCGAACATGACTTCCTCGCGGCTCAGAACAGTCCTTGTCCTAGACAGCCTGTGCTGCTCGCGACTAATCCAGGAAGACCTGGCCCTGAGCTCCCTCTCCACGTCTATGGTGCGACCTCTGGGGACGAACACTTCGAGGGTGAGGTCTGGCCTGAAGCGGAAGTAGGTGTACTTCCTGCTTGTGCCTCTCGTGACTTTATACTCGATTGTCTTCGGCCCTAGTTCCAGCGATGGCAAGCGTCCCTTTTCCCCGTCAGGAGTAATTAACTCCGACCTGGCGGAATTCGGCTTCAGCTTCCTCATCTTGATCAGCGCGAGTCGCCGATGCGGTGTCATGTTCGCGAAAGCTGCACCAGGTAGCTGCCCCCCAGCCCATCCGAACGGACGACCTTGAGGCCCTTCGACGTCCCAAGCCTCGCCAACAGCTGGTCCTTGCTCATGATGTTCATCCGTTCGCCCATGAGCCTCCCGAAGAACCTGAACAGCCTCCCCACCATCGAATGGGGTTCTACCTCCAATATTGTGAAAGACCCTCTTTGCTTCAAGACGCGCGCGATTTCGGCGAGCCCCCTGTCCAAGTCGCCGAAATGATGCAGAGCCATGGTGGAATAGGCCTTGTCGAAATACCCGTCGGGGAAGGGGAGGCTTTCAGCTCCGGCGACCGAGCCTTTGAGCGCCGGGTATCCCCGCTTCATCGATGCTATCTTCTTGGCGCTCGGGTCCACGGCGCAGACTTCGGCTCCTCCCGATGCCTGCAGGACCTGGGCGGCCTTCGCCCCGTTGCCCGCGCCTACGTCGAGGATCACTTCCCCTTTGGCAGGCGCGAGGTATCCTAGGAAGGCGTCCCAGTCTGACTTGCGCAAATCACAGGCCCCCTAGCTGAGCTTGACGAGTTCCTGGGTGTCCCCAGCCCTTGAAATGACGACCGCGGTGCCGAAGGCGATGATTTCGTCCATGGTATTCCCTATCTCGGTCGAGTCGAACATGACGCTGATGACCGCGTTTGCTCCCATGCTCTTCGCGTGCTCCGCGAGCCTGTCGAGGGCCTGCTGCCTGGCTTGATGGGCCATCTCTGTGTATTCGTTGATCTCGCCTCCTCCGAGGGATCTCAGGCCCGCCATCAGGTTGCCTCCGACGCCGCGTGAGCGCACGGTAATCCCGTAGACCAGACCGAGGACCTTGTCGACTCTGAACCCGGGGGCGTAGTTGGACGTCAGCAGCATCAGCCCCTGGCTGGACGTCGCCTTGGTGAGGTCGGCGCCGCAGCTGGGACAGAAGGTGCTACCATCGCTCACCTGTTTGCCGCAGTTTGGGCAGATCAAGCGGGACAAGAACGACGGGGGATGTGCGTTATTTAAGTGGGCCACACGTTTCGCTGCCCTGATAACAGGATGCGCTTCCCAGGGTGGTCGAACCCCCCCAGGGTCTACGTCGACGCAAAGGTCCTGAACGTTCACGACCCCGCGCTTCTTCGGGAGGCCTATGTGGGCTACCTGGTGCAAGGGAGCGGGAAGCGCGCGGCAAAGAAGGTGGACGTCACCGAGAGCGACGACGCCGAAGTCATGGCGATTCTATTCGCCATCGACGACCTGAAGGACTTGAAGCGCTTCACGGTGGTGTGTGACCACGAGTCGGTGGTATCCGAGGCCAAGAGGGAGGTGACCAAGAACCCGAGCCCCCTGATGGTGAAGCTGCGTGAGACACTCAGGAGGAACCCCTCGGTCGGTCTCGAGGTCCTCCAGGCCAACCCGGCCCACGGCGTTGTCACCGAGTACGTAAACGGCCTGAAGGCTTCCGGCGTTTAGCGGACTCCGGGGCGGAAGGGTAGGGCCTGCTCTTGAAGTATCTGATGAGGGAGACCCCGGCGGGGCTCACTTTGAAGTTCCCCTGCCATCTCTCTACCCCGGCTTTCTCGGCGGCGCGGGCGGCTGCTAGGATCCTCAAGTTCGTACCATCAGGTGGGGGAGGGGTGAAGGGCTTGGCATTGTAGAGGAAGCAGAGGACTATCTTGGCTTTCTTGCCCGAAGACAGCGCGCCCCTGAGCTCTCCCATGTGCCTGATCAACCTGTCGAAGGAATCGAACCTGCTGTGCCTTGCTCTCGCGGCGCCCCGACCCGAGGGGAGCATTATCAGCGGCGTTTTCACTTCGATGTAGGCGTTTCCAACCAGGAAGTCTATCCTCGACCTTCCGAGCCTGACCTCTCTTTGGACCGCGCCCCTGGCCAGGCGACCGAGCGCCCCGTTCTTCAGGAAGAATTCGAAATATCTGTTGGCAGCAGTCTGGTTGATCCCGATCCAGTGGCCGCCGGCGTGCGAGGAGGAGATTGCCTCCACGGTGTACCCGGTCTTCCTCGCTTTGCTTGTTGATGTCGAGTAAAGGCACCGCAGGCCCTCGAGTTCCAAGTCTCCAAGACGGCCAGTGGTGGGGCAGTGGCATCGAAGGGTCTCATTGCCCGCGCGTACGAACATTATGAAACGGTTTGGTCTCGACAGGATGGTCCCCTCTTTCAGGGGATTCGCGAACTCGTAGAGCGGGACTCCTTTCATGCGATGTGCGCGAGTGGGAGTTTGAGGTTTAACCCTTTGGGACTTCGGCTTGACCTCGGTCGACCAGCGCGTCCACGACAGCGATCCAAGCGTCGGCGCAGTTCTGCGGCACATACCCGCCCCCTCCGAGGGCGACAAGTCTCCCGGCGCAGAGCTCATGAGATAGCCGATGAAGCAACCCTCCCACCTGGGCGTGCACCTTCGAGGTGTAGTCGAGCCCGGCGATCGGGTCGCCTCGGAGCCCGTCGGCCCCGCATTGAAAGATGATGAACTCGGGCCGGGCCATCCTTGCGAACTCCTGCAGGCGAGGCAGACGCTCTTGGACCTCGGCGTCTCCGCTCCCTGGCGCCAGCGGTATGTTGACCTTGGTGCCCTTCGCGCTCGCATGGCCCGTCTCGGTTGCGGACCCGGTCCCGGGGTAGAGGAACCTTCCATCCTCGTGCACGTCGAAGATGAAGAGTTCCGGGTCCGATTCGTATGAGTAGAAGACTCCGTCCCCGTGATGGACGTCGATGTCCACATAGAGTATCCTGCTGATGCCGTGGCGCTTCCTCAACAGTTCGATGGCGACCCCAATGTCATTGAACACGCAGAAGCCAGCCGACGCATCTCTGGTCGCATGATGGAGCCCGCCTACCGGGTTGAAGGCGTGGTCAAGCTCCCCTGCCATGACCTTCTCGACTGCAGAGACGGTGGAACCTACGGCATACTGGGTCGCCTCGAAGACCCCCTTGTAGGCAGGCGTGTCCCCCTGGTCGAGCGCTCCATAGCCTAGCTTCGAGGCAAGCTCGACGTATCTGATATGGTCCTCCGCGTGGAAGAGTCCGACCAGCTCCCTGGCTGCCTTCTCGGGATGGAGACGTTTGACAGGAGTGCCCCTCCCGGCCAATTCCTCCCAGAACTTCTTCGTCCTCTCGTTGGTGAAAGGATGAGGGGGCGGGAAAGAGTAGAGCAGCAACTCTTTGCCTTCGAGGACCCCCACCCTGCACCCCATCAGGCGCCGGGCTTCCAATGCCGCTCTTAGACTGTTGTTATTAGGCCCCGCCGGAGACTGCGTTCCGTGGCCGAGACTCTGGAATCCCTGGCCGAGGAAGTCGAGAAACAGCCGGGAATCCTGGAGGTATTCGCCCGTGCAAAATTCCCGAAGGCCCCTGCTGGCTCGATCTTTGTCGGGGCCGGCGACTCCTACGCCGCCTGCATGGCAGGCTTCTATGCGTCGAAGGGCCGGTGTCTCGCCTTGGATCCCTACAGTCTGGCGAGCACCCCCGGGGTGGCCGCTGGGGTGGAGGTCTACTTCGTCTCGGTTTCAGGAAGGACGACCTCCAATATCGCTGCCGCGAAGAAGGTCGCGAGGCTGGCGAGGTGGACGAGGGCCGTAACGGCGGAAAAGGGGGGGGCGCTAGCCGACGTCACCGATGAAGTTGTGGAAATCCCCATGGCCTACGTCCCCCGCACTCCGGGCATGCTGTCGTTCAGCCTTTCTCTTCTGGCGGTCCTGGAGATCTCGACGGGTCATGGCAGATGTGATTTTCAAAAGATACTGGACCAAGCCCGGGATGATAGCAAGAGCGTCTCGTGGGGCAGGGGGACTACCTACTTCCTGGGGAACTCCCTAGGATATTCCGCCGCACTGTACGCTGCGGCGAAGACGTACGAAATCCTCGGATCGAAGGCGCACCCCGAACTGCTCGAAGAGTTCAGTCATCTAGAGCTCTTCTCTTTGAGAAGGTCTGACGCGGTGAACATCTTTTCTTGCTTCGACCCGTCGCGTTCTGCCGATAAACTGCGCAGAACCCTAACAGGACAGGGGTACGAATCTCATGTAGTCCCACCGGTGGGGTCTTCTGACTACGAGAGGCTCTTCCACGCGGTGTTCGTCAGCCAGCTCTCGGCGCTGGCAGCGGCGACGGAGGCGGGCCTCACGAAACCCAGGTTCCTTTCCGCACGCGGGAGGCTGGGCGCCAGCGACTCCATGATCTACTAGTGTTCTGCTTCGAACTTCCTTCGTGGCCAACTCCAACCTCCACTTCACTGCGTACCACGACTAGTCAATCATGGAACTTCGTCTCCCCGGCCCTCACGGGCACCTTCAGCCAGTTCTCCTGCGGGGGGAGCGGGCAGACGTAGTCTTCTGAATAAGCGCAGTAGGGGTTGTAGGCGTAGTTGAAGTCGAGGGCGTAGTCATCGTCGTGCTCGACCTCGAGGTCCAGGTACCGGGCAGCGCCGTAGCTCTCCTGGCCCGACGTGGCGTCCCTGAAGGGGAGGAAGAGGTTCGGGTCGTCTCGCTCCGCGGATTGGTAGGCCTGGATGCGGACAGCCATCCCGTCCATGGTCAGGTCGAAGTATCCGACCCGGTTGAAGAGCTGGCGCGTCCCCTTGCTCGTCGCCAACACCACTGCTTCAGGTGTGGCGTACCTCTGCAGCTTTACTTCGAAGCGGAGCGCCGGGTCGGGGTCGAAGTACTTCAGGCCCTGGAAGGCGGAATCTCCATGGGGAAGCGGGGAGCTGTGGCTCGTCCTGAAGAAATCGTCCTTCTCCGCCCTGAATCTGGAGAGCGCCCTGGCCCAGGTCGCCTGGTCTTCTGGATCCACGCCTGCTGCAAAAGGGGAACCCCGACATGAACCTTCCTGTGCCTTGGCGATGACCGCTTAAGAAGCAACACCGTCGTCATCGCCACTGTGCTGGTGTCCATCGTCGTCCCGCTCTTAGCCGGCAAGCGAGGTGCCGGTGGGGACGGAGAATGATACCGGCGCTTGCCGGCTGTATTCCTATATCCACGCCTCCATGACTGCGGGCCAGGTGATCTGAATGGATTTCGACAACGAGGTGCAGAGGATAAACGAGAAGAAGTTCGAGGACATGCTGAAGCAGAAAGCCCAGCCTCCGGAGCAGAAGCAGGCTGGAAGCGGGAAGCCGGTTGACCTTTCGGACGCGAGCTTCGACAAGTTCGTCGCGGCCAATCCGCTTGTGGTCGTTGACTTCTGGGCGCCCTGGTGTGCCCCTTGCAGGGTGGTCTCCCCCGTTCTGGAGCAGTTGGCTTCGGAGATGGCCGAAGACGCCACCTTCGCCAAGGTGAACGTCGACGACAATCCGACGGTTTCACAGCGCTTCGGCATCCAGGGGATCCCCACAATCATGGTATTCAAGAACGGAGAGCCTGTGGACGGGCTTGTCGGCGCAGCGCCGAAGCAGATGATCGAAGCCAGGATAAGACCCTACTTCGCGGGGAATGGCAAGGGCTCCCCCTACCACTGAGCCCGGCTAACTCTCGTCCTTGGTGACGTAGGCGAGCCTTGCATAGGGCCTGACCGCCTGCAGTATCTTCAGCTCGGCCTTCCTCAGGTGTTCTTCGTAGGTCGACCTCTTCATGCCCTGCGCGGAGGCTATCTCGTCAATGGTCGCGACCTTGGGCATTCCGTAGTAGCCCATCTGCATGGCGGCCATGAAGGCAGCCAGCTGCTTCTTGGTGAGGGAGCCCAGGAACTCGTCGACCGGGACCGTTATGGCTCCCCTGGCCGACTCCCTCGGGATCACCGACTTGCTCTCGATCTCGAGCTTCGACACCTTCGAAAGACCGGCTATCGCCTCGTTCAGCGTGTCCTTGGTGAATGCGAGCACCCGGCAGTGTTCAACGCCTCCCCTATAGTTGACAGGCATGACCGGTATGCACCCTGCCCATTCGATCAGGGCAACGGTCGAGTTGTCGGTGGCGCACTTGCACCCTATGACCGCCTCGAGGTTCTTGGAGGAGTACCTGTTGAACCTGATCAGGCGGGCGCCGAGGGCTTTCAGCATCTCGCGTAGCGCAGGCTCGAGCCGCCGGGCGTCTTCTTCCCTGGGGGCCTGGAACTCGAGGATGTCGACCTGGAGGTTGCACCACCTCTGTATGCTCACGGTCGGAAAGAGCTTGGAGAGGCCGCAGAACGGGAGTGAGTGGTCGAGCTTGAGGGAGACGTCGAACAAACCAAGCTCTGGCCCTCTGATCCCGCTAATGAACGTTGCTTCAAGTGCCGGCGTACACCGGCCTGCCTACGCCGACCCGGACTCGACGGGCCAGAGCTCGTCGTGTGCCCGGAATCCCCGCTTCGACCAGTAGGCCTTCACTCCGGCCGACGACGCTGAATCCTCTGGAAGAAATTTCTCGCATGGCGGAACTTCCAGGAGAGACGCCCAACCGTATTTGACAATCTTCGGCGGCGTTCGGGGGGCTGTTCAAAATGGCTGTTTGATATTCCTGCTGGGGCCGAAGTTTCCTGATGAAAACGCGCGCAATAGCAGTGTCCGCCATACTAGCAATCCTTGTCCTCGGCGCCGTCGCCGCGACCTACGCGTATTCCATGGCCGCCCCTTCGGGGAACGCGCCTAGCGCCAACGCCTCTCCCAGCTCAACCACAACTACAACGACACACACAGGAGAGAACGACGACGAGAACCAGAATTCCCAGGGCCAGAACGACCAGGGCGAAGGAGGTCACTTCAACCTTACCGTGGGAACTACCCTCACATTCTCCAACCTTAACGGCCACTGGGTGGCATTCACCAACCGGTCAGGGATGGCCGGGGACGACCCAGAAGGTAACGCACCCTTTGCCGTAAAGGTAGGCAATTCGACGGGCTCGTTCACGTTCAAGGTGACGAGCACTTCAGAGGACGGTGCTAACCTTACCATCACTTCAGGCTCGTTCACCATCAACGGCACAACCTACACAGTCAGCTCAGGCCATCTGGCCCTCAACGACGGGGGCGAATCTGGCTTCGGTAACGGCACGGCAAGCTCCGGTGCGACCTTCGAAATCCATGTGGCAGGAATACACGAGAACACAACCTCCAGTGCACAGGTGGGCGCTATCAGACTCGACGTGAATGTAGGAAAGAGCGAGTACCTGGTCATCCTCGGCTCCCATGAAGGAGTCGGGGAAACAGACGACGGTGGCGACTAGGCCGCTCCTCCTCCTCTTTTTTCCGTACACAAATTGTTGTTTGATACCTCGGTCCTTCGCCGCGGGACTTGGAATTGGGATGTACAACATGTGGACGCTATCTTTTCCATCGACAAGGTAGAAATATCCTGCCCGGACTTGGAATCCTGCACCTTTCATTCTGACGAGGGCGAGGGGGGTTTCTCCCCCTCGTCCACCCCCAAAAGACACGAACTCGGAATTGAACGAAATTGTACCCGTCAAGACGGCCCTTGGACTGGGGCTGTCGGCATCCGCGCCGATCTAGTTGGGGTAAGGTTGTGAGGGCCTATCGCGGTCGGAAGGGAAGAGGTCTTCATATGATGGAATCTCGGGAAGGGGTTCGGTGCCGGCGGCGCCTGCCTCGACTCCGTACCACATCGACTCGGGCTCCACCTGCCTGAATTCGAGTCCTGCCAGTATCATCCGAAGCCAGGGGATGGATATCTGGTGTTCCCCGTATTTTCCTCCATTCTCTATTGCAGTGGAGACCAGTGTCTTGTAGTAGTCAGGCGTGTTTGAATCGCTCGGGGTGTATTCTCCGGTGGCGTGAGTGGCCGCCACCAGGACGGCGGTGTCAGTAGAGATCTCGGCTGTCTCGGTCGGGTCCGGTTTGAATTCCATGTTGGCGTCCCACTTCTCTTCTTCGTCCATCGATGTTCCGAGCTTTCGTCTTAGTCCTTCGATCATCGCATGAGGTATGCCTAGCACGATTATTGAACCGACACTTTTGAAAAAGCGAATGGTCGTTGTTCAGGGGAGTTGAACGGGCTGCGACCAGGAATGAAGCCGCCCAGGACGAACAAAGCCCATGCCACGAGAGCGAGCTGGGCGACGGGAGCGCTCTCTGAGGCTGACTGGAACTACGGCGCGATTCCGCACAGGGACGGGGACAGACTCTGAAGCGTAGGGAGTGAGACGGCCGGATTGGCGGAAATCTGCGTCTGGACGGAAAGTCCTTGCCGAATCGTGGCCCTTCCTCACTGGGCGGTGACCCTGGTGGAGGTCCACACCGGCGGGCTGTTGCCGTATTCGCCTTCCACGACTACGACGTAGGTCTTGCCCGGGGAGACTGAGATGGTAGCTGGTAGAGTGGTGTTCACGATCCGGTTGACTCCAGGGTTGAATGGGCCCTGAATCTGCCCTGCCGAAGAGTTGCCCACGAAGAGGTTCACCCTGCTTATGGGAGCCTCTCCCGACGCGTTCAGCCCGAGAGAGAGGGTGGCATAGGTGACAATCCCCAGTTCGTCGGTATAGTTCACCACATGAATGCTGGCGGAGGTTATCGTCAGCCGCTCGCATGAAGGTTCGGAGGCAGGACATGTGGTCTGGGTGGTCGGCACCTTCGTTCCCGGAGCCCCAATGCCTGCAGTATCGTAGTTGAGGACCAGGACGAAGGCCAGCACAAAGATAGTGCATAGGACAACGACGGCCAGGCTCCGCGCGTACACGACGGGGCCATCACTGCCCCGGATATCTCCGTTTTGACGCGCCCTAGGCTTCGAGGACCCTGGCCAGTAGGTCACGGGAGATGTTCCCGCCCGATACCACCACCACTACCTTCTCCCCCAGTCTCCTTCCACGGGCCGTGAGGAGTGGAGCCAAGGCTGCAGCCCCCGATGGCTCCGCGATGATTCTTGCCTCATTTACCATCGCCCGCGTCGCGGCAAGGATCTCTCCCTCCGAGACGGCGAACGCACCGTTCACGTTTCTTGAGCATATTTTGAACGCAAGCTCCCCCAGGGCTGAAGGTATGAGCCCGTCGGCCATGGAGCTCGGGGAAGGGATGCTGACGACCTTTTTCGCCTTCAGGGCCGCACTTAGCTTGGGGGCCCCCTCGGGCTCCACGCCGTACACCTTCGTCATCGGTTTCGTGGCCTTCAGGGCCGTCGAGACCCCGGAAATCAACCCCCCGCCGCCGACAGGGACCAGCACGGAGTCGAAGTCATGCAGCTGTTGGGCAATTTCAAGGCCGCAGGTCCCCTGGCCCGCAATTACGCTGGCGTCGTTGAATGGGTGGACGAACGCGGACCCCGTCGCCTCAGCGATCTGCCTTGCCTTGGTCTCCCGCTCGGAGCTGATTTTCCCTACCCTGACCACTTCGCCGCCGTATTCCTGAATCGCGCTTACCTTCTCCTCTACCGCGTTCTCAGGCACGACGATGGTGCACTTCTTGTCTAGGAGCCGGGAGCTGTAGGCCACGGCGATGCCATGGTTCCCCGAAGATGCGGCGACCACGCTGCGCTGAGGCACCTGAGATATCTTGTTGTAAGCTCCTCTGATTTTGAACACTTTGATGGGCTGGAAGCATTCGAGTTTGAGGTAGACCTCACATCCAGCTCGCCTTGACAGAGCGGGAGATTCGACCAAGGGTGTCCTAGTGGACACGCCGGCGATCCTTTCGGCCGCCTTCTCAATTTCTCTCAGGCCCGGAACGTCTTCGCTCTTCATCTCGTCGAGGGGCGCACCCGGGAGACTTTCGGCTGGAAGAGAAATCTCACATAGCTTCTGTGCATCTTCGGGGCGCGCCAGGCGATGGCCACCTTTGGAGTCACCCTGAAGACGACCTGGCGTTGCTCATCCGACCAATCGGGCTCGTAGTCGTACTTGTGAACGTAGTCTTTCCGAAGGCCTCCCATCTCCGCCGGATTCGTCTCGACCGCGGCCGCGCCTTCGACTATGACCGTATCGAGGCCGTCCTGGACATGAACGACTATCACTGGATTGGCCTCCAGGTTCCGCCCCTTCACTGATTTCGGATCAGTCTCAAAGAAGAACATGTTCGATTTCCACAAGCCCCAGACCGGGGCCGCGTGGGGCTTCCCTTCCCTGCTTGAAGTGGAAATCCAGTAGACCTGCTCTTCCGTGAGCTTTTGGTTGGCTTGCGCCCAGGTTACCCAGAGCCGTGGAACGTTGGGGACTTGCCACTCATCGGGGAATCTTGGCCTGACCCGGCGGGGCACACCCGTGGTTACCGTTGAATGGATTTAGGCGCTTCGGGAGCCGCTGAGCCCCTGCGTTGAGGTTACGGTGGTGCGCTTTTCGGTGGTTCGCGTCCGCTTCTGTCCTTTGCTCGGTTCCCTTGGATCTTCAATTCGAACAAGCCTTGTCCTGCACCTCGAGCAGGCGATCGCCCGGAGCTCTCTTCCTCTTTTCACCAGGCTCACCGCTTGGTCATCGCACTTCGGACACTTGACCAGATATCGGCCTCCTTCCTCCTTCGATACTATGGTGGAGTTCCGATTATCCGAAGTCGAGAGGGCGTACCCGCCGTCTACCGCCCAGTAGCGGAGGTCCTCGAATGGGATGGTCACGTCGTTGAACTTCACCAGATACCTGTGTTCCCGAGCCGCCCTCAGGAGAGGGTCGTCGGTGACCGATAGCATCTCCCCCACGCTCCTTTCAGCCTTCTCCACCTTGGGGACCGCTTCCCTGAGCAGGCTGTTGAACCTGATGCTCACGGCCCTGTCAGCGTATCCCAGCAGCTCCTTGTCTATCGCCTCGTCGTCCCTGAGGAGACGAAGGGACGCTTTCAGCTGGGTGAACTGGAATAGCTCGTCCCCGTTCGCGAGGAGGCTTCTGACGACGCGCTCGGCTTCCTTATCGGTAGGCTTCCTTGCGCTAACCATAGGCTGACACCTCCTCTGCTTTCAGGGCGAGCTTCTTCCTCTTGATCCTCTTGCGGGCTTCCTGGACGTAGGCCCTGAGCTCGTCGTCGCTCAGCATCTTCATGTGAGCGTAGAACTCGTCGGCGTTGGCTGTCCCCCACTCCCGGCAGAGCTCCGAAACAACATCGTGGGCTTCAAGGCCAAGAAGAACGCTTGTTCTTCGCCTTATCTCCCGAGCCTTATCGAAAGCAATCATGCGGCATGATTTCCTCGCCTCCTAGCAATCCACTGGCAATTCATGCATAGTACTCTGTACCCTGGCGGCCAACCTTCTCTCTTGAGATGCCGATAGAACGGCCTGCCACCAGTGGCGTAGCCGAATAGCTGAATCATGTGTTTACGCCCTCCACCGTCGATGTGGTCCAGAGTCAATGCGTCGACTATGGTAAAGGGATGGTCCACGTGGATTCCGAATGGATCGGCGCACTGGGGTATTCCTTGCCCGAATAGTACTGGAGCGTTTCCAATTTCGCCTTGGCGTTGTTCCTCCTGCCTGTTTCTAGGTCGGTGTCTTTGTGCTTCTTTCTGTATTCCTTTCCATAGTCGGGATGAGCTCTCCTCCAAGCTCGGCTTTGGGCCGCATGACATCGCCTGCAAATCCGGTCGCGGCGCTTTGCGTAGGACGGACTGCAATTCTTTGTTGTGAGTTGCTCTCCGCAGACTCGACAGAGGGCTTGCATGAGAAATCCTAGAGCAAACTCGATATAACATTCCACTGCTCGTACCCACAATCATGTGGACACTAGCGCGAAAGTGTTCATGGGGTAAGGCCGACATCTTCAGTCTGCCCGCAGACATAGCCCAACAACTCCCGAGCGATATTGAACCAACATACTTGAACAGATATTTGGAAGAAGCAGTCTGTTTCCATCCAAGAATTCTGCGAGTCGTCAGCTAGAGCTTGAGACTCATCTCGTTCCCGGGCTCGAACCCCAGGCCCTCGTAGAGCGGCCTCCCTTCCGTCGAGGCGTGCAGTACCATCCTTTCATACCCGTGCTCTCGGCTCCATTCAATCGCCCCCTTCACAATGAGCTTCCCTACCCCCTTGCGCCTGAAGGGCTTGACCGTGTACATCGACATGAAGTAGGGGACCTCCAGGTGCGGGCTCGCGGGCCTTGGCTGCTCTTCTCTTATCCAAACGCAGCCGCTCCCGGCCACCTTCCCCTCCGGGGTCTTCATGATGAAGCCGACGAGCCGTCCTCCGGAGAGCATCCTCTCGATCCAGTCCCGCGTCAGAGCTTCGGCCCCTTTCACCTCGTTTTCGAGCTCCGGATGGATGTCGAGCCACATGCTCTGCCGGTGCGCCAGGAGCAGGTCGATGTCTCCACGACCGGCGTAGGAAAGTTTGAATGAAGCCATTCCGAGCATCAAGCCGTCGGTGTTCGGATTTGAGGATGTCGATAACAGAGGTGATCGGGGCCGCGAGGAAGTTTCTCCGGGACGACGCCGGCTTCGAGAAGGTGACGATATCCTCTGTTGTCGCGGTGGAGCCGGACTCCAAATGGAAGGTTATCGCTGACATCTCAGGGATCGGACCCGACAAGAAGGAGCTCGTCGTGGACGACAAAGATGGGAACATCGTCTCATACAGGCAGGCGTGAGAAGCCGGGGACTCAGTGCGACAGCTCGGACTATTACAGGAGGGCGACCGCCATGTATGACAAGAGCTGGGCAAGGAGCATGACCACGTGCTCCTCTTCGTCGTCGTAATAGACGAAGGCCTCGTTTCCCAGGATGAGCCCTGCGAAAAGCCCCATGCCCGTGAAGAAGGCGTAGGAGACGAGGACGGAGCTTCCCGCGAGATAGAAGCCGAGCGCGGCCAGGTACAATGCGGCTGACAGCAGCTCCCATGACATTATCAAAGTAAAGAGAGCCCGAATCGAAGAATCGCCAGAACCGTGCTTCTGGGCGACCTTCTCCATCAGCTCCAGGTTCTTGCTGGAGGACCGGAAGTACTTCCCCCTGTAGCCATGATTGGTGGCCCAGTCCACGACGTTCCCTGTCCCCGCCATGGCGAAGTAGACCCCCCAGAAGAGCATAAGCCCTACGGAGACTATGCTTGGCAACTTCCCCACTGTTGTCCGGGCCGTTATTTGAAACAGGCGCTGCGAACCGTTCGGACCTGCCGAACCATGGCTTGAGCAGCCCTTCGCTTACTCCGGAGGCGGAGGGGGGTTCAAGGGTCGCAGAGGCGCTTGTAGGAATTCGGGGGTCGCCAGAAGAGGCAGCGTCGAATAACTGGAACGAGCCGGCGACAGTAGACGTTAATACGCGGTGCCCTGAAACACTCCTGGATGCAGGTTCCGATCAACGTCCCCTGGCTTGGCGAGTATGTCGATTCCGTGAACTCGGAGCTGAACGACCTCTGCCCCCAACCTCGCTCCACTGACCTGGAGAACGCGGTGGCGGACGCCCTTTCGATCGGCGGAAAGCGGGTCAGAGCCACCCTGGCTCTCCTGTGGTGCGAGGCGTATTCCGGCGACTACAAGCCAGCCGTCCCCCTGGGGGTAGCCTACGAGCTCGCCCATGCCAGCGCCCTCGTGCAGGATGACATTATCGACGGCTCGGAGATGAGGAGGGGGACGAAGTCCATTGGCGCGAAGTACGGCCTTACGACGGCGATCCTGGCGTCAGACCTTCTTCTGTTCAACGTCCCGAGGATGGTGGCGAAGTACGGGAACCTGGACAGCCGCAGGCTGGCGAGGATTTTCGACCTCGTGGGTGAAGCGTGCAGGGCGACGACCTGGGGGGAGTTCTTGGACATGGAGATGGCGAGCGGGACCGAGGGGACGGAGGAGGATTATGAGCAGATGATCAAGCTGAAGACTTCCACGCTTCTGAGCGCCCCTTGCGCCAGTGGTGCATTGGTGGGGGGAGCGTCCGACGAGGAGGCTGCGCTGGCGGGCGGGTTCGGGGAAGAGCTAGGGATGGCCTACCAGATCCAGGACGACGCCCTGGACATAGTCGGAGACGAGTCGACCCTCGGGAAACCGACCCTTACAGACCTCAGGGGAGGAAAGAAGAGCGTGATCCTGCTGCACTGCATGAACCACGGCTCGGCCGACGACAGGAGGTTCATCGCCGGGCTGCTCCGGCGGTCGGGCCCCTATGGAGGGGATGAAGTTTCGAGGCTGAAGGCCCTGATCGAGGAAAAAGGCTCCCTCGACTACGCCAAAGGGAGGGTCCTGGGCTACACCGGCAGGGCCAGGGCCGTGCTCGACTCGGTGCCCGACTCCAAGGCCCGGACGCGCCTCCTCGAGCTCACGGACTACCTGGCTGCAAGGTACTACTGATTCTTGGGATTGTGCCAGGCGGACCCTGGCAAAAGGTACGTCAGGCCTTCTTCCTCTTTCTCGCAGGGTCAATCAGGAAATCTCCCGACCTGAGGATGTCTCTCCCGATTATAACCGAGTACCTCATCTGAGACCTGTCGGCGACGCCTACCTTCAGCTTGAATGTTTTCCCCGCCAGGGTGACATCGGCGTCCACCAGGGGCCTCTCCACCATCCTTCCGGCGGCTGATGCCTTGATGGTCACCTTCGCCCCAGTGGGAGGGAGGTTCAGTCTTGCGGCCAGCCCCCTGTCCACCGTCGTCCTGTCTGCCCCGGTATCGATCTTGGCCCTCACGGTCTCTGAGCCGCCGGGACCCGCTACGGTGACCCTCTGCATGAGCCGGACCACCTTCTTCGTTGATCGGTCCTCTGACACGCCTACTTCCTGGCCTTCGATTCGGCGTACTCGATTATCTTCCCGGGCACATCGACGTCAGTGGCCTTCATGAGCCCTTTGAACCCGGGAGACGCGTTCACTTCGATGAGAAACGGTCCGTCCTTGGCCATGATCATGTCAACCCCGGCTATCTCCAGACCCACTGCTTTCGCAGCCCTTACGGCCATTTCCGCTTCCGCTTCAGTGTTCTGGTAAAGGACGCCCCTGCCCCCCAGGTGGATGTTGCTCCTCCATTCGGTAGGGCCTGCCTTCCTGACCATCGCCCCCACGACCTCCTCCCCCACGACGAACATCCTGATGTCTTCCCCCGGGTTGGGGACGTAACTCTGAATCAGTATCAGCTGCTTCAGCTCCACCAGGGTGTCGATTATTGGCCCGACGTCGCTCACCTTCTCGACCTTCATCACCCCCACTCCCTGGGTCCCCGACAGGAGCTTCAGGATGAGCGGGGGCGGAGTCCGCTCGATGACGTCTCCTGCCTTGATCTTGGAAGCCACCAGGAAGCTCTCAGGGATCCTTAGGCCCGCGGCTCTCAGCTTTTGCATAGTGGCAAACTTGTTCCTCGCCGTCGAGAGCCCCGCGGCCGAGAGGGTCGTCGGGATTTTCATCAGCTCGAGATGGTTGAGAAGGAGGACCCCAAAATCGGTGAGGCTCCTGCCGATCCTTGGGATGACCACGTCGGTCTCCCTGAAGGACTTCGCGCCATGGAAGGCGTCGAAGTAGACGTCGTCCACCCGCAGCTGCACGTCTCCCGTCCTGTAGAATTCGGTGTCGTGCCCCTTGAAGCGCCCCGCCTTGATTATCTTCTTCGTCGTCCAGTATTCGATGCTCCTGGAGAGGACGCCGATTCGCAAGCGAATGTTCTAGGCGAGGACCCGTGCGTTATTTGGGTGTTGGGGACGCTCTTGAATCGGACAGGTAGCCCGATTCGGGTCGTGTCTTTAGAAAAGGGTGGAATCGGAGAGGGTTCCCCCTGCTCCGATAACTAGACCTGTGCGTATGTCACCGTGCTGGCCTGAGATGCCGAAGTGCCGTCGCTGAATGTCGCGGTTATCACGGCCGGGTAGGCCGTGCCCAGGACAAGCGCGAGACCCTGCACGGAGACCACGGAGGTGCCTGAAATGGTGCTTCCTGACTGCAGCGGGAGTGTGGAGTTCCAACTCATCGGGACGACGACTCCTGCGACTATCACCGAGATGGAGCTGATTGCAAGGTCGCCCGTGTTCTGGAGGGTGAGACCGTAGCTCGCGCTGGTGGGGCTCTGCTGAGTCAGGGCCTGGCCCTTGATCTTGAATGAGTGCTTGGGGAGGAGGCCCGGCCCTGAGGTCTGATGGGCGATGACTGTGTGCACGCAATCCTGCTGGGCTGGGTCGGTGGAGCTGACGTACTGACTGGTGCAGTCCGGGTTGGGGAGGTTCTGAGGGTTGTTTGGAGTGTACATGTCGTTGTCGTAGACTATCGTAGCGAGGCCCGTCGTCGGGCTGGTTGTAACGCCGAAGTCGTCGAAGAGGCCCCTGTACGACTGGCATCCGCTGCCGCCCGTGCAGACCGGGCCCTCATGAATCGTCCCTGTGACAGCCACCTGCGTGAAGCCTGTTGGGTTTGCGAGCACGTTAAGGTTCTGCGCCATGTAGACCGACCAGGTCGCCGACTGCAGGCAGTTGTCGACGACGGTGACTCCGGTTCCGCAGTTGGAAGAGCCGTACCACACGATGTCCACCTTGCCGGCCGCTCCCGCTGTGATCCATGGTTCGACGGCCCAGTTCGAGGGGGACTGATTCACCGGGTATGGTCCGTTCCAGGTCGTGCCGTGGGTGGTAGAAAAGCTGTAGAACAGGTTGACACCGTCCGAGTATACAATGTAGACGTTCCCTGCCTGGTCGACGGCCGCCTGCAGGAACTGCGTGCCGTAGCTCGTCTGGTTGTTGGGGTTCGCATACACCGGGTAGTCGGTGAAAGTGAGGCCGCCGTCCGTCGAGACGGCCATGTAGACCGCGTGGAGACTATAGGGGCAGACGATTCCCCCGTTCCCGCAGGCGACCTCTACAGGGTTGGTCGCCTCAGCCTCGCTGGCAAGACCGGAGAACGGGAGGTACATGGTGCCGCTGTTGGGGTCGATCTTCAGAGCCCCAGGGATGCTGGTCTCGGCCGTCAGCCACTCGTGGGCCGCGTCAAAGCCGGAGGTAATCTGTGGGAAGGTGAGGCCCCCGTCGAAGCTGCAGTATATGCCCGGCGTCACAGCGCCGTCGTGCGAGGAAATGCAGACCTGTTCCGCGCCGTAGGCGGCGACCCAGGGCCTGTCCTGGACTCCGGGGGCGGCGATCGGGTTCGGGAACTGGACAGCGGCAGGGTTGTTGGACCACGTGGCTCCGCCGTCCTGGCTGGTTGCCAGTCCGTCCCCAATCAGCCCGGAGACGGCCGCCTCGAGACTGACGACGTAGACGTTGTAGAATCCGTTGGCGTTCTTTGCTGTGGCCGTGGTCGTGCTGGTGTCGCCGCCCCAGAGCGTTGTGGCGTACCCGGTGTCATGGTTGGTGTTGGGAGATGTGAGGCTGGAGAAATGAGCCCCGCCGTCGGTGGACTTCCAGGCTCCTGTGCCTCCGCAGATGTAGAGATTCTGCGCTATGGTCCCTCCGGTGGGGTCTTGGCACTCACTGGGGTGGTTGAACGCTGTGTTCTCCGACGAGACGTAGATCGACCCGTCCGGCGCCGTGGCTATGGAAGGCTCTCCGTTAAAGTTCCAGCAGTTGGTCCCGCCGTTGGGGCAGGAGACGCCTGCATAGGAGGAATCGGCAGAGCGGGAGACTTCGTAGTTTGTAAATGCAAACTTCGGGGATGCTCCGGCCGCAGGGACGGCGAAAGCAAGAGCCCCGATGAAGCTCAGCGAAAGCAGAAGGATTGCTGAAGTTGCACCTAGTTTCAGGCCAGTTGTTCCATATGAGTTTCTGGCCAAAATTTTCGATAATTGGATGCCCCCTTCGAATAAGAATGAGATAGTATCCCTCCTGCAATAAAGTGTCTACTAGGTGACCAGGTTACCAGGAAGATACGAGCCCTGAAATCGCGACCACCCTGCGACAAACGTCTATTCCAGGCTCATGGATGCGCCCTTTGTGCTCCTGCTGTTTTTTATAGGAGCGAGTGGGCCCGAGCTCACCGGGTTATCGTGACGAGCCTTTGAACGCAGAGCCTTCGCCATCTGCCGAGGACACATATGAGGCCCCTGCGATTCTGGTCGACGACGCCGTCGTCTTTCCAGAGATGGAAGTGAGCCTTACGGTTCACGAGCCCAAGAGCGTCGCCGCCGCTGCCCAGGCTTTCAAGGAACACAACCTCGTCGTTCTGATCCCCGCCCCCAGCGTCGATGGCGCCGTGGGATCCATCGGCACGCTCGTCCTCCTTCGCGGAGCTTCCCCGGACCAGGGTTCGGCCTCCCAGCCAACATGGAAAGGGCTCTGGAGGGTGAAGGTCGACGGCGTAGTGGCAAAGGATCCCTATGTGAGAGTGCGCTTCTCCCGAGCAGAGTGGGTCTACGACTCTCCCCAGGAGAGGTCAGAAATGATGAAGGCTGTCTTCGGCCAGATTGATGAGTTCGTCGAGGCTCTGCCGGGCCTTCCCCAGGAGATCGTCTCGTTCCTGAAGGAGGTCGACGACCCGGGGAAGCTCGCCGACCTCTGCGCCTATTCCCCGTTCTTCACACGCGGAGAGAGGCTCGACCTCCTGAAAACGCTCGACCCGGAGAAGAGGCTGGAGAAGGTGCACGTATTGTTCGAGAAGCAGCTGGGCAACCTGAAGCGGCTTGCCACGGCCCCGATGATCCTGGAGTGCGCGACCTGCATCGACCTGGCGGACAAGGCGTTCGAAGCAGGCCCCACGACGGGTGCCAAGGTCGCCCGCGAGTTTCTGGACCATGTGGCGCGAGAACACCCGGACGAGCTGCTGGGACTGATAGCGGAGAGATACGGGCCCTCCTTCATGAGGCGGAGAGCGCTCAGGTAGCGCGGACTTTCCGGGACGTCGTTCAGCCCTCGCCGAAGGGGTGCACGGGGAACTTGCCCCACTCTTCCTTCAGGAGGGTCTTCTCGGACGGCCTGTGCCTGATCTCGTTCGTCTTCATCAGGAGCTCGGTGCTCTCCCTGGCGCACGTGATCATGTGCACCGCCTTGTCGTAGAGCTCCTGCCTGCTCGGCTTGATTCTCGCCACTCCCTGGTCGATGGACTTCAGGGCGCAGGCAACCGCAACCCTCGGATACACTTCCCATTCGTCCATGCGAGGAGTGATGTCCTTCTCGTCTATCCCCCTCGCCTCCGCGAACTTCGCCAGCTCGTCGGCTGCCGCCACGCACATGTCGTCGGTGACCGTGGTGGCCCTGACGTCCAGGACGCCGCGGAATATGCCGGGGAAGCCGAGGCTGTTGTTGACCTGGTTTGGGAAGTCGCTCCTCCCGGTCGCGACGATCCGGGCGCCCGCCTCCTCCGCCTCCCATGGCCAGATTTCAGGGATGGGGTTCGCGCAGGCGAACACTATGGCGTCGTCGTTCATCGCCCTGATCCACTCCTTCTTTATGACGTTGGGCCCCGACTTCGCGGCCCCCACGACGGCGTCCGCGTCCCTGAAGGACGCGGCCATGTCCCCGCGCCGCCCTACTGCGTTGGTGATCCGGGACAGCTCGTACTTCCACCTGTCGTCCTCTTCCTTTATGTCGTCCCTGCCCGGATAGATTATCCCCCGGGTGTCCACCATCATTATGTTGCCCGGCTTCACCCCCCACTTCATGAGGACGTAGGCCGTCCTCATGTTGGCCGCCCCCGCCCCCACCAGGGTAATCAGGCTGTCCTTGGGGTCCTTGCCGACTATCTTGAAGGCGTTGATCAGGCCAGCCAGGACCACCGTGGCTGTCCCCTGCTGGTCGTCGTGCCAGACGGGTATCTTCAGCCTCTTCCTGGCCTCCTCCAGGATGTGGAAGCACTTCGGCTTCTCTATGTCTTCCAGGTTGATGCCGCCGAAGGAGGGCTGGATCAGTTCAAGGGTGCGGATTATCTCGTCTGGGTCCCTGGTGTTGAGGCAGATGGGGAAGGCGTCGACCCCTCCCAGGTACTTGAAGAGGATGCTCTTCCCTTCCATCACAGGGAGCCCCGCTTCGGGGCCGATGTTCCCCAGCCCGAGCACCCTGGTGCCGTCGGAGACGATGGCCACGAAGTTCCACCTGTTGGTGAGCTCGAAGGACATGTCCGGGTTCGCCTGTATCTCCTTGCAGGCCGCAGCCACCCCCGGGGTGTACCAGATCGCAAAGTCCTGGTAGCTCGTGATGGAGCACTTCGGCATGACCTGGAGCTTCCCCCCGTAGAACTTGTGCAAGGGCGGAGAGAGGAGCGAGGGTTTCATCGCCTTTGCTATCAGCTCTTCCGCCGTCGGCCTGTGCTCCTGGGCCTTCTGCTTCGACATGAGAATCGGCGCCGGTCACACGGGTCTTAAACGGAGCCGTGCAACTGCGGGCATCTGTCATAGCCCGGGATGGTTCTTCACGCGGTCTTCTGACCGTACAGCTGGCCTGTGAGCTGGGACAGCTTCTCGATGCGCGCGTAGTTGTCGTCCACCTCCTTCCTGATCGTCTCGAGCTCGGATGCGTTCTCAGGGTGGAAGAGGTGGGAGTAGCGGCCCTGCGGCTTCAGGTACTCCTCCACAGGCTTCGGACTGGTGACCGGGAAGGTGACCCTGTAGACCCCGCCTTCCACTTCATAGAGCGGGAAGAACCTGGTCTCCACGGCGAGCCTGGCCATCCTTATGGTCTTCTCGGGGTCGTAGCGCCAGCCGCGGGTGCAGGGAGCCAGCACGTGGAGGAAAGTCGGCCCGTCCTTCGAAAGCGCCTTCCTGACCTTGGTCATCAGGTCGCGCCAGTGGGAGATGGATGCCGTGGCGGCGTAGGGGACCCTGTGAGACACCACGATGGAGAGGAGGTCCTTCTTCGATCCCTGCTTTCCCGCCATCGCTGGGCCCACCTGGGTGGTGGTCGTCCAGGCGCCCCTGGGCGTCCCCCCTGACCTCTGTATGCCCGTGTTCATGTAAGCCTCGTTGTCATAGCAGACGTAGAGGAACCTGTGCCCCCTCTCGAGGGCGCCTGAGAGGGCCTGCATGCCGATGTCGTAGGTCCCGCCGTCCCCGCCGAAGACGATGATCGGGTGCTCCCTGGCCTCGCCGCGCCTGGAGAGCGCCTTCAGCCCGGCGTCGATCCCCGACGCGACTGCCGCTGCGTTCTCGAACGCCGAGTGGGCCCAGGGCCTGTTCCAGGCAGAATATGGATAGATGGCGGTGGATACCTCCAGGCATCCCGTCGCGTTGGCCACTATGGCGTCCTTGGGTGCAGCCAGCAGGACCTGCCTCACCACTATGGACGCCCCGCACCCGGGGCAGAGCCTGTGCCCTGGGGACAGCGGCTCATCGGCCGGGAGCTCCTTCAGTCCCTTGACCTGCTCGTACATCTAGACCTTCACCCCGTACATCACGCTGCGTGAGCCGGACAAACTCCCCTCCTTGGCCATCCCGAAGATTTTCTTCCCGTCCTCCGTCGAAAGGTCTCTCCCCCCGATCCCGTAGACCACGCTCATCACGGGCTTCGTGGCCTGCAGGGCTGCCTTCACGTCTTCCGAGACCGGCCCCGAAGGCGCCCCGGGGCTCATGCTCCTGTCCATGGCGACGACAGCCCTGGCCCGGGAGAGGTGGGAGACGACCTGCTCCAGTGGGAAGGGCCTGAAGAGCTTGATCGAAAGGACGCCCACGTTCTCCCCGGCTGCGTTCAGCCCCCTCGCTGCCGCCCTCATCGTACCGGCGGCGCTCCCGTTGATCACCATCACCACGTCTGCGTCGTCCGTGTTGTAGGCGTCCACCGCGCCGTACCTCCTCCCGCTGATGCCCTCGAACCCTCTCTCCACCTCGTCGAAGACGTGGAGGGCTGTTTCCATAGCCTCGGACTGCTGCATCCTGAACTCGTAGTATGTTTCCGGGGTGGCCATGGCCCCGAAGGTGAAGGGGTCGGCTGGGTCGAGCCTGTGCCTCGGCCTGGGCCTCTCCAGGAACCTCCTGACGGGTTCGTCGTCGAGCAGGCGCACCCTCTCCTTGTCGTGCGACAGGATGAACCCCTCGAAGTTGAGGGCGGCGGGGAGCAACACCCTTGGGTCCTCGCAGAGCTTGAACAGCTGTATCGTCCTGTCGTACATCTCTTCGACGTTTTCGGCATAGACCTGGATCCATCCGGAGTCTCTGGACCCCATCATGTCGCTGTGGTCGGCGTTGAGGACCAGGGGGGCGCTTAGCGCCCTGTTGGCGACGGCCATCACCACAGGGAGGCGCATCCCGGACACGTTGTAGAGCATCTCGTGCATGTACGCCAGGCCCTGGGATGACGTGGCGGTGAACACGCGGGCCCCGGTGAGCGACGCGCCTACGCAGGCCGACAGCGCGCTGTGCTCCGATTCGACGGAGACGAACTCTCCGCCGAGGTTGCCCTTGGCAGCGTATTCCGCCAGCTTCTCGACTATGATGGTCTGGGGGGTGATCGGGTAGGCCGCGACCACGTCGACCCCGCTCTGCCTGACTGCCTCGGCGACGGCCTCGTCCCCCTGCAGGGCTGCGACGCGCAGTGGCTGCAGACTCATGGCTCTCTCACCATGGAGATCGCCTTGGGGGGGCACTCGGTCTCGCAGATGCCGCATCCCTTGCAATGGTCGTAGTCTATGGTGACCTTGCCTTCCTGGTGGCGGACTATCGCAGGCTCGGGGCAGTAGATCCAGCAGATCAGGCAGTTGGTGCACTTCGCTTCGTCGATCACTGGCCTCTTGACCCTCCAGCCCGATACCACGTAGGACGACGATGTGCCTCCCTTCACCACAGCGCCCGCTTCGAGTTCCTTCCAGCTCATGAGGAACCGCCCCTGTATCCGAGCCTGAACGCTTCCTCGTTTCCTGACAGCACAATTCCCCTGAAACGCTGTCCCAGGGCCTCCTCGACCGAATGGAACCCGACTATCCCTGTGGCCTTCAGGAGGGCCCCGAGCATGGGGGTGTTGGGGTAGTCCTTGCCCAGGCTCTTCAGCGCGATGCCCGTCGCGTCCAGGGCGATGACCTCCACGGAGGGTCCGAGCCCTAGCTTCGACCGCAGCTCTTCCGGAGGGCCGTCGAAGTTGCAGACGAAGCACCCGTCCCCGGCCAAGCCCTGGGCCGTCCCCCTGAAGTATGCCATCGACCTGTCGACCACCATCACCACGTCGGGGTCGGTTATGGAGGAATGAATCTCGATGGGCTGGTCGCTCAGCCGGGCGTAGGCAGTGATCGGCGCGCCCGCCCTCTCGGCGCCGAACTCTGGAAAGGCCTGGACGTACTTCCCTTCCAGGACCGCGGCGTCAGCCAGCAGCTGGGCGGCGGAGACAACTCCCTGACCGCCCCTCCCGTGGAGGCGAACCTCTGTCATCATTGGCAATCACTTACGGGGGCCCAGTACGATAGGGAGGCCTATACAGGTTGAGCCTAACGGATTCGGGAAACGTTCTGATGCCAGGACGGGTAGTCCTTTGCTATGCCTGAGGTTTCGGCTTGGCCCCTGCCGTCGGCTTGCTGCGGGCCATCACTATCCCTATCAGAATCAGGACCACGCCCAGGCCGACCCCTCCCAGGCCTATGGTCTTGTGCCAGGAGTAGGCGTACATGGCGGCGCCCAGGATGAGGCCCAGGACGCCAAGCCCCGCAAGGAGATATCCGGTGTTCATTCGAGCCGCGGACCAGACGCCTGCTATTTAGCCGCGTCCGGGAGCCGAGCGCAAACAATAACACGGCTCCCCAGGGCCGCCCATTCATCGACAGCCAATGTTCTCTGATGACCAGCTGGTCCGCCTGGTGGCATCGTTCTTCGCCGGAGCGGGCATCGTCGCGCTCGTGACGGCCCTGGCCGACCTCCACGGCGAAGGGTCTGCTGGGTTCATCGGCGGGCTGCCCACCGCAGGCGGGGTCAGCCTGCTCTCCATAGGGCTCACCCAGTCCACCTCTGCGGCGGTCCAGGCCACCACCCTGTTCCCCCTGGGCTTCGCCAGCACGTTCGCCTTCCTGCTCTTCTATGCCGCACCAGCCAGGCTCCCGTTCAGGGTCCGGATGCCGATCGCCCTTGGATTGTGGTTCCCCATCTCCATCGCCGTCGCCGTCTGGGCTCCCGACGACTTCGCGATCTCCGTTTCAGGGGGAGTCGTAGTCGCCCTGGCGGTCCTTCTGCTGCGGAGGCGCATATCCATCCCCAGGGTAGACCTCGCAAGGACGAAGCCAAGCGTCCAGCTCACGGCGCTGAGGGGGGTCCTGGGCGGGTCCGTGGTGACCTCGGTGGTGGTCCTCAGCATCGTCAGCGGGCCGCTGGTGGGGGGCGTCTTCGCGGCGGCACCAGCCATCTGGTCGTCGTCCCTCTATGTTACGAGCAGGACAAGGGGGCTCGATTTCTCCAGGTCACTTACCTGGACCTTCATGCGTACCGGAATCCTCACCGTCATACCATACGCCGTGGCTGCCAGGTACTTCTTCTCCTCCTTCGGGGTCTGGCTGGGGACCCTCTTCGCCTACGCGGCCATCGCCCCCCTGGCGTACCTCGCCTGGAGGCTGACAGGGACCCACAAAGCTGCGAGCTAGAGATGTTCGAGGAATCCAGACGGGTGGTCGTAGGACATCAAGAGCGACGGCGTGGCTCTACATGACCGCTTGATGACGCTGCATCAAGCCGCCGTTAATCATCATCAAAGCGCCGACGGCGAGCATCCCCAGCCCTGAAAGCGAAGACCCCTGGGTCATCGGGGTCGCCCCTGAGTACATGGAGGCCCCTATGAGCACCATTATTATTCCGAAAGATATCATGAGTATCCCGAAGGCCCTCATGCGAAGCCTCCCGAACGGCATCACGATGAGCGCGCCCGCGACGAGGAGGGCCGCCCCAAGTGCCGCAAGGCCAATCCCCCAGGCGGACGATGCAGAACTTTGCTGGCTCACGGCCACCCCCATGTCGTTGACGGCCATGCCTGGCTGCGTCGCGATTAGGTAGCCTGAATAGAAGTCGAGTACGGCGCCGGCGACAGCCAGGACGAAGCCATAGACTGCCATCCCCCCAAGGGCCGGCTTGACGTTGGTTTCCACTGTCCGACCGCCTACAGAGTTATCCGCAGCAACACCAGAAGGCCGGCTAATTCAGCCGCCCCCACAGCAGAAAGGTATGGGAGAGCCTCGGTGCCGAAGAGGGGGGACATGGTCCCATAGGCGAAAGCCGTCAGCAGGTTGTGCACCAGGAGGAGCCCGGCGAAGAAAGCGAGGCCGAATGAATAGGTCGCCCGGCTCTTCAGGGCGATCTTCGCGTAGAGATAGATGAGAGCGACGAGTATGGCGGAGTTCACGCTGGCCAGCCCAATCGCCGCGTACATCATAGCCTCCATGGAATGTCACGGCCCGCAACCTGACTTCCGCTCTTAACTCTTTTTCAAAATCTCTTAACAATGCTGGCATTTCAGGCTGGGCCATAGATGCCAGAAGACTCTGAGCTCCGGCGGCTGCTCTGGTACCTGCTGGGCGGGACCCGCGGAGGGGAGAACAGGGCGAAGATAATCAGGGCGTTAAAGGAGAGGCCGAGGAACCTGAACCAGCTCGCCACCGGCCTGGGCATGCAGTATAACCTCGTCCAGCACCACGTGAGGGTCCTGAAGCGCAACTCGCTTCTGTCTGTGGCTGGGGAGCACTACGGGATGACGTACTTCCTGAGCCCCTGGCTCGAAGGGCACTTCGAGGCCTTCGAGAACGTGGCCAAGGAATTGAAACTCTAGGGGGCGTCCGATTTGCAACAGATTTCCAACGCATCCTGACCCGAATTGGAATTACCGCTAAATATCTTGACGGGCGGGAAAGGGAGCGATGAAGCTTCGGAGTGGGGTATCTACCGCGGCCTTCGCAGGCACCGCCGTCGTCCTACTGATAGTTGCGGGAATAGGCTTCGCGCTCTACCTGACGAACTCGCCCGGGACCACGACCTCGGTCACGACCCATACCGAGACTATGACGGAAACCATGAGCCAGACGACCACGGAGATGATGACAACGTCGGGCTCGTCGACAAGCGGGACGGAGGCCGTCCAGTTCACCCCGGCGACAGGCCAGATGATGAACAGCGGCTGGGTCTTGATTCAGCCCACAGGGTCCGGGGATTACGCTGTATCGATATACGCCCAGGGCCTTGAAAGCACTCAGGGGACGGGGAACGTGTACCTCGTGGAAGCGACAGGGACCTCAGGGTCCATGACCACGGCTCCCATTGGGGCCAATGAGACTGCTTCCGAGTTCGAGACGACGAGCGCCGGTGTGGGGTCGTACTTCGTCATCCTCATGCAGAACCCGTACACCGCTTTCGAGAACATCCAGATCGTCTACCTGCCTGGGATGCAGATGACCAACGCGGTGGTGGTGGCTACCGCGACCCTCGCGATGCCTTAATGAAACCGTGATGAAATCAGCCACAGGGTAGAAGTTAATGCCCCGGATGCCGGAGAGTCGACCTGAAAATTGAAGCGCGCGTTATCCCTCTTCTTGGTCGGTACGGCCGCTGGAGTGGTTGCCCTCGGGTTCAACTTCCTCCTCAGGCTGGGCGGGATAGCCGCTTTCCCTCCAGAGTCGGCGCTGAGCGAGTTCCTGAAGGTGATACCGGCTTCCATCGAGGAGCCAATGGTGCAACAGTTCGGAGACTTCGCGGGGCAACTTGGACTCCTGATCTTCAGCCTTGTCGGAGCCGCGATCTACGGCCTCTTTCTCATAGCCTATGACAGGTACGGGGCGAAGAAAGCCGCGTCGGCCGGACTTGGGCGCTTCGAGGGCCTCCTGGCCATGGGGGCGGTCCCCTGGCTCGTCTTCGGCCTCGTCCTCTTCCCCATCGACGGGGACGCAATCTTCGGCACGTCCTCTCCCTTCGCGTCGTCCTCCCAGATCTGGGCGTTCCCCTTCACCCTGCTCCTGGCCCAGGGAGTGTTCGCATGGACCGCGTCGCTTCGATACAGGCCCGCAAGCGCGACGGTCGCGGCCAGAGTCGCACAGAGTCGGGGGCTAGGAAGGAGGGAGTTCATCGAGAAAGGGGCCATCGGAGTGCTCGTCGTCGTCGGGGCGCTGGTGGGACTGGGCGGCATCGGCCAGCTCTTTCCTTCGCAGGTGCTTCCATCAGGTGGAGGCCAGCCGATCGACCTGCAGGACGCGCCGGCGATCTTCAGCGACCCCAGGCTGGCGAGCCTTGTGGGGTTCGAGGTGACCCCCAACGACAACTTCTACAGGGTGGCCATCGATGTCATAGACCCGTCCGTGGACGCCTCGACCTGGTCTTTGGCGGTCGACGGCCTCGTCAACACCCCCAGGAGCTATTCGATTCAGGACCTCCAGTCGTTCCCCGAGGCGGGCCAGTACTCGACCTTCGAATGCGTCAGCAACGTGGTCAACGGGAACCTAATCAGCAACGCGAAGTGGGGAGGGGTGAAGATTTCCGACGTCCTGACGAACGCCGGAGGCGTCCAGGGTGGGGCCGGCTATGTCGTGTTCTATTCGGTCGACGGCTACAGCGTAGGCATCCCCTTGGCGAAGGCGATGATGGCTGACAGCATACTGGCTTACAGCATGAACGACCAGACCCTCCCCGTCAAGCACGGCTACCCCCTCAGGGCCGTGATACCGGGGCTCTATGGGATGATGAGCGCCAAGTGGGTCAAGCGGATATCCGTGGTCGGGACGGTCTACGAGGGGTACTGGCAGACGAGGGGGTGGACCAACAACGCGACGGTCTACACCGAGACGTTCATCGTCGTTCCCACGGCGTCCACGGTCAGCATCTCTCAGAACGGGGGTTCAATCATAGTGGCTGGATACGCCTTCGCCGGGGACAGGGGGGTTTCAAAGGTCGAAGTCAGCTTCGACAACGGGAACACCTGGGAGGTGGCGGAGCTGAAGAAGCCGCTGTCCAATCTGACCTGGGCGCTCTGGGCGTACGAGTGGAAGCCGTCGTCCGCCGGAGAGTACCAGATGATCGCCAGGGCCACCGACGGGTCAGGAGCGGCCCAGACCCCGACCCCGACAAACACCTTCCCCAACGGGGCCACGGGCTACGTCGGGGCTGTCTTCCAGGTCACGGACTAGGAGCAGAGCGGGCGGCACCACCGGCTTCTATCGATAACTTGTTGTGACCTCGAAGTCATCAAACGGCTACACAGTCTGTTATGATATCGGGATCCCGCCAGCGGGGCATGGGTCTGCAGGAGATCGTGGTGATGATGCACGACGGAGAGTACGGCAGGGCCATCGCTTCCCTGGAATTCCAGGTCAGAGACCAAACGAAACCCGCTGCGGAAAGGGTGGAGTGCTGCGGGTGGCTTGCGGAATGCAACATGAGGCTCGAGGACCACCAGGAAGCGGGGAACTGGTACCTCGAGGCGGCGAGGATCATCCTCTCACTGCAGGCAGACCCGAAGACGAGGGCGAAGCAGGCGCTCCCACTCTGCGAAAAGGCGCTGGAAGCCTATGAGAAGGGCGGGGACTCGGCGGACGTCCTGGTGGCCGCGAGGGTCAAGCAGTACCTGACAGGGCTTCTGAGATAGAGTTGCTTCCGTGACTACTGTTCCGTCAGGCCATACTTCATTGAGATGTAAGGCGCGACGTGCCTCCCGTACTTCTGCTTCAGCTCCTTCGGAGCGAACCGGTACGCCCTGATCACGCCCCTGCAGTTGGGTTCGCCGCACCTGCAGACCATCTTGAAACCTGGCCAGTCGATGTCACTTGAATAGTCGAAGGTAAGTTCCTCTCCTCGGGATATCTCCCTTTGGGCTACGATGGACGTGCCGGAGACGAAGCAGTTAGGATCGCAGGAGTGATTGATCAGCCAGCCGACGCTATTCTTTCTGGGGAGCACGTAGCGATCGTAATCGACCTGGAACGTGTAGGGCCAGAGATGTTCGGGGATGTCCCAGATCCATCTGGGCTTTCCATGGAAGGTCGCCACCCGCGTCGAGGCCAGGATGGTTCTGGCCGCGAAGACGCCCTTCCCTTTGGGTCCCGCCCGTCCCATCCTAGCTAGGATCACTTGGACAAGGCGCCCCTTGGTCGGCTCCCTGGGAGTGCTTCCACATGCTTTGCGAACGAGGTCAGTTCTTCCAGGGCAGAGGATTCGGCTTCCGCCCTACCCCGCGTCCTGAGTACCCACCCCCAGCGTCCCCTGAACCTTACCTCCAAGGACGCAGTCACTCTCGTCCCTTCAGCGACCTCTTCGAACTTCACGACGCTCGTGGTCCTAGTGAACCTGGTCTCGCCTCCTGACTCGACCCTCTCTGGCGGAAAGAGCCTGATCTCTTTGACCGCCTTTCTCCCCGTTCCTGCTGAGCCTTCCAGGTAGACCGTGTTCCCCTCCCTTCTCGCGACCCTCACGACCCGTTTCTGCCGTGACCATTTCGGCATGGCTTCGAAGTCCGTGTAGGCAGAATAGGCTTCGTCGCGCGGGACCTTTATGATCAGAGACACCTCGAAGCGCATGGCGGACTTCCCGGGACCGCCGCGCAGGATTATATCATGCCTTGCATCGGCCGGGAGGCTGAGACGATGTCGAGGCTCGGAGACGCGAAGATACTGGGCGGAATCGGCTCGATCCTTCTCCTCATACCTGGCGTCAGCATAGTCGGTTACATACTGATCCTGATCGCCGGAAAGTACGTCTCTGATGAGCTCGGGGACAGATCGATCTTCGACAACATGCTCTACGCCGTGATAGCGGGCATCATCGGGGTCGCAGCTGCGGCATTCATCATCTTCACGGGGGCGGTCTTCAGCTTCTACACGTTCACGATGTCGGCATTCACCGGGCTGATAGCAGGGCTGGTCGTCGCGTGGATCGGGCTCATCGTCTCCTCAGTCTTCCTGAGGCGCGCCTACGACACGATGGCCACGAAGCTGAACGTCGGGATGTTCAGGACCGCAGGCATGCTCTATTTCATCGGGGGCCATCCTGACGATAGTCCTGGTGGGGTTCCTCATCCTGTTCGTAGCGGCGATCGTGCAGATAGTGGCTTTCTTCTCTATCCAAGAGGCCCTACGAGGGGTGCAGCCGCCCATGGCGACGGGGGCCCCTCAGCAGGGGATGAAGTTCTGCCCCAGCTGCGGCGCCCAGCTGGAGTCTTCGGCGACCTTCTGCGCAAAGTGCGGAGCAAAGCAGCCGTAAAGATTGTCTGCTATTTCGCCTTGGCCCCTTCTTCCATGTAGACGGAATCGTACTTCTCCGTCTTGGGTACGACGCAGAGAAATTCGGCGTTCACTTTCCCGGTGTTCCTGTACCAGTGGGGGGTGCCTGCGGGGATGTAGACCGAGTCCCCCGCTTTCACTTCGTGGACCTTGTCTCCGATGCCGATCTTGTACCTCCCCTTGAGGACGTACTGCTCGTGCTCTATGTCGGGATGATAGTGCCTGGGTATGCTCCCCCCAGGCTTGACGGTGAACCTGCGCATCTCAAAGTTGGGGGCGCCGTCGTGCCTGTCAACCAGCCACTCTATCTCTGTCTTGACCGCCCTGTCGACCTTCTGCCGCGCCGCCTTCCCTGCGGGCTTTATTGACATGACTGACCAGTCGGACGTGACGTGCTTTAAGATAACTCTTCGTGGTCAAGGAGGCCTGGCGTTGAGGAAATCCGAGAGGGCTTCCAGGCCGGGTCGGAGCGTCGCCTCTTCTGCCGTGAAGCACAATCTGAACGCCCGGGGAGCGCCGAAGAAGTCGCCGGGAGCAACCAGGACGCCGGTCTTCTCGAATATGGCCTTCGTGAGCGCCAGGGAACTCTGGCTCCCGTTGTAGCGGACAAGGCAGAATGGCGCCGCCCCCAGCTCTGTTGACACCCCGTCGGTCTCAGCGAGGAACTTACGGACGAGTCTGACGTTCCTCGAGGTGACTCTCCTCGCCCTGTCAACAAACTTCTGCCTCTTTCTTAGCACCTGTGCGGCGATCCATAGAGAGTACTCCGAGTCGTGGCCGCTGACCGCCCACTTCGCGAACTGCAGTTTACGTATGGAGCCCCTGTCGGCGACGACCCACCCGACCCGGAGCCTCCCGAGCCCATAGAACTTGGTCATTGTGTTGCAAACGACCAGGTTTGCGACGCGGCCGAAGTGAGTACTGGGAGAATGAGGGAAGGTGAACTCCCCGTAGGTTTCGTTGATGAAGATGGCTGCATTCCCTTTGCTCGATGATGCCCCCAGCCTCTCGAGGACATCCGAGTCCAGGCTCTGGCCTGTCGGATTGTTGGGGTCGGTGAAGCCGAAGATCGTCCCCCGGGCCGTGGAAGCCGGGAGGACGTTTCCCACCTTCATCCCGAGCGCCTTCGGGACGCTGAACATGGGCCCGTAGTTGGGGAGGGGGACAGCCGCCCTGCGACCCTCCCCGAGGGCTGAATACACCAGGAAGATCGCTTCCGACGCTCCGTTCGTAGCCAGGACGTTCTCCGGCTCGACCTTGTACAGGCCCGCGACCTCTTCCGAGAACCTCCGCTCGTGGTCGACCCTCTCGGCCGCGAAGCTCTCGAATGACGTGTCGACCCCCATGGCGGACAGGTCTGGTTCGGTCAGCCCGCTGGAAGTGAGGTTGTACTTCGATCTGGGGCCGAGACCCAATATCCAACTGAAGAGCCTGTCATCAGCCGGGCGCATGGTGTCCGGCCCGGATTCGAACAGGACGGCCAGTTAAACAAGACACGAAGAGGTTTCCCTGTGCTCTTGGAATCTCGATCAAGCTCGGCCGGACGCCTCTTCCGCCAGGTCCTGGAGGGCTTGTCGAAGATCCCCTGCAGGGTGGCGTTTATCACCCATGCCCGCAGCGGTGTTCGGAGAGTTAGGGAACATTACATGGCCAGCGGCGAGTTCGAGGGCGACGATTCCATCGAGCATGTCACCCCGGTGGAAGAGCGAGAAGCCGTTGAGGGAGCGGACAAGACCGCAGTGCCGGAGCTCCCCATCTTCTCGGTCGTCGGTTCCATAGACTTCGGTGACCATTTCGTGATCGTCGGGGACGTGGGGACCGGCAAGAGCACCGTGACCCCGATCCACGAGTTCGAGCTGGGCGGCAGGGAGAGGCAGATCCTGATCCGCGAGCCTTCGAGGGCGTCCTGCAACGCCCTGTACTATTCGCTATTGGCGCTCCACCCGGAAGTCAAGCATGAGCTCTCGGTCATCACCAAGGACACCAAGATCAACGTGGACGGCAGGGTGAAGATCGTGACGGACGGGGTCCTGCTCAGGATGCTGGCCGAGGGGTCGGTCTCGGATTGCTCGATCTACTTCGACGAGAGCCACCAGATGACGTCGCAGCTTGAGCTGTGCATGTCCCTCGCCAGGAAGCAGGGGGCGGGGTCAGGGAACCTGTTCCGGGTGATGAGCGCCACCATCGACCCCGGAGAGTTCATGTCCTTCCTC
>JACWAI010000046.1 GCA_014874415.1 Nitrososphaerales archaeon | reverse complement strand
GGAACCGACAAGGCCTTCCTGAGACATGAAGGGAGGACCTTCATCTCCACCATCGCCACCCAGATGTCAACGGTGTCCGACGACGTGGTAGTCATGGTAGGCAGAAAGGACGCAAATGAATTCACGCCTCTGCTCGACGAGAACGTCAGAGTCTTCAACGACGACGGGGACCTGTCGAACCCGCTGGGCGGAATCCTGTCTGGCCTCGGGCGCGTCAGGCACGCCCGTGCAGCCATAGTGGGGTGCGATATGCCCCTCCTGAAGGCCGAAGTCATAGACTATCTGTTCGAAGCGCTCGGCGACCACTCTGCGGCGGTCCCGGTCTGGGAAGAAGGCGCGGTGTGGACAATGGAACCCCTGTGCGCTGTGTACAGCGTGGTCGACGCAAAGAGAGCAATCGCGCAGACTCTGAACGATGCCAGGCCGACTGCGAAGCGAATGGTCCTCCGCATGAGGGACGTTCTCTACGTCGGTGTATCCCGGCTCAGGCCGATCGACCCGATGCTTGATTCGCTCGTGAACGTCAACACGCAGGAGGATTACTCAGCACTCGAGAAGGGCGGCGAACCTCCGAACGCCGTTCTCACAGCTCGCACGGAACGATGGTTGGTAGACTGACCAAAATGGGAACCGAGGTGAAGCGAGCTGACGTGGGGGGGTACCTCAAACTGGTCCCTTACGACGAAGTGAAGAGGAGGATTGTCGGCGAACTTCCCCGGCTTCCACTTTCCGTGGAGAAGGTTCCAATAGACTTCGCCCTCGGAAGAGTAAGCGCCGAAGATGTGGTTTCGCCCTGTGATATACCTGGCTTCTCTTCGAGCGCCATGGACGGCTACGCGGTAAGGTCCTCTGAATTGAGGGGTGCCGATGCGTCTCATCCGGTTTCATTCACGGTGAGAGGCTCGCTTTCCCATGCTTCGAGTCAGCCGGCTTCACGCCTGACGGGGCTCGACACCTACTATGTGGCCACAGGGGCCCCGCTTCCTGTCGGTGCCGACGCAGTGGTCAAAGTCGAGGAAACAAGGTTGTCCGGCAACGAGGTTCTGGTGTCCGTGGCCATTCCGAAGTGGAAGAACGTCGTGCTGCGGGGCGAGGACATTCGGACTGGCGCGGCCGTGGTCCGGCGAGGGCAAACAGTGAACGCCGCCGACATTGCGCTGCTGGTTGGCTCAGGGAAGGATAACCTGGCAGTGTTTAGGAGCCCAAGGGTGGGGATACTCTCGACCGGGGACGAACTGACCCGGTTCGGCAGCGAGGAAAAAGGGAAGAGAGTCAACAACTACTCAAACCTCATCGCTGGCTATCTGACTGACGCAGGCGCAGTTCCAGTGCCCCTCGGAGTTGCGAGAGACGACCCAAGACAAATCGCGGCGATAATCGAGAATGAGATCGGGAACTTGGATGCCCTGGTTACGATTGGGGGGAGTTCGGTGGGGACCAGAGACTTCACGCCGAGCGCCCTGGAAGGTGTCGGCGGTTGCGAAGAACTATTCCATGGCGTCAGGCTCGTTCCGGTAAAACCCACGGGGCTTTTCATAGTGGGCGAAAAACCTGTTGTCCTGTTACCTGGCCACTCGGTCGCCGCATCACTCTCGTTCTTCCTTGTGATGTACCCGATAATCAACATACTCTCGGGGCTCAGGTTCGACTCTAGGCTCCCCTTGGTCAGGGCACGGCTCTCCAAGAGCATCTCGAACCCTCGACCCATCGGAGCTCTCTTCCTGGTGAGACTCGCGACCGAGGACGGGGCCTACTCCGCGGCCCCCTTGCGCTGGGGCTCGAACCTCATCTCGAGTCTTGCGGGCGCCAACGCATACCTTCAAGTCAATCCTCGCAGCGCCCTGAACAAAGGCAGCATGGTTACGGTCGCTCTTCTTGGGGCCCGCGAAATCCTGCGAATTCCCGGAAGTGCGTCTCGATGAGAGTGGTCATCTTCCTCGGCTACAACGACAGCGGGAAGACGTCTGCCGCAGTAAGAGTGGTGGAACAACTCGTAAAGGCAGGAATGAAGGTGGGGACTCTGAAGCACATCCACGACCAAGACTTCACAATAGACACCGTCGGCAAGGACACCTGGAGGCATGCCATGGCGGGCGCTTCCACAGTCGTAGCTCTGGCCCCCAAGGAGCTCGCTATCATCGATAAGGGGGACACGGGCAACCTCACGATCGACAACCTCCTTCGCATTTTTAGTTCCAGGCACATCGACTACCTAATCATCGAAGGATTGTACAGAAAGCTGTCGAGGAGGAAGGGCGTAACGCGCATTCTGTGCGCCAAGACGCTCGAAGAAGCGAAGGAGCTGCTGTCGACCCACCCAAGGCCTGTGTGCACTGTGTGCATATTGAACACGAAGGATGGAGGAGAGACCGCAATTGAAGGAATCCCGGTGCTGGTGCTCCCTGAGGACATGAAAAAGCTCATGGATCTGATAGGCGGTTCCGGGGCTTGAGCGACAGGGTCCCGCCGTGCGGGTGGCTCCGCGGAGCGCCTGCTCCAATCGCGAGCCTGAAGAGAGACGGGGAGGGAGATTAGCCATGGGGGCTAGGAGCGACTCCGGTTTCACCGCCGAGAGCAGCGAAGGTCCCGAGCCGCCGCTGGCTGACTCGTACGGCAGGGTCGCGAACAAGCTGAGGATTCAGGTGACCGACAGGTGTAACTACAGTTGCGATTTCTGCATGCCCAAAGAGCCAGTCTGGCTAGACCGTAGGGAGATTCTCACGTTCGAGGAGATAACGAGAATGGCCCGGATCCTGGCAGGGATGGGGGTGGAGAAGATCAGGCTGAGTGGCGGCGAGCCTCTTGTCAGAAAGGACGTTGCGAAACTGGTTTCCTTCCTCGCGGAGATTCAGAGGATCAGAAGTATAAGCCTTACGACAAACGGCTCGATGCTTAAGGAGGTGGCGGGGGAGCTGAAGTCGAACGGCTTGGCAGGGGTGACCGTGAGCCTGCACAGCCTCAAGCCTGACCGCTATAGATTGATCACAGGGGCCAGCAACATGCTTCCAAGGGTGCTCGAGGGGATTGAGGAGGCAAGACGCGCGGGGCTTTCTCTAAAGATAAACTGCGTCATCAGGCGGGGGAACAACGACGATGAAATCCTCGACTTTGCCAGGCTTGTGCGTGATTGGAGTGTCCCTGTGAGGTTCATCGAGTACGTGCCGTTCGACGGGAGGCACCTCTGGGATGCGGGCAGGGTCGTGAGCGGGTCGGAAATGGTCCAAAAAGTATCTACAGTGTACAAGCTCATTCCAGTCCCACGTGAGCGCGGCGGGACTGCCAGCACCTACAGGTTCGAAGATGGTTCGAAGGGTGAGATTGGAATCATAGCTTCGATGACACGGCCATTCTGCGCTGACTGCGGCCGCGTCCGACTGACTGCCGATGGCAAGATAGTACCCTACCTGTTCATTAACAACGGGTACGACGTTAGGCCGCTCCTCAGGGGCGAAGCAGGAGACGACGAAATAAGGGATTAGATCAGGAAGCGTCACTGGCTCAAGTTCGAGGGGGTGGAATCGATGATAGAGCGAAACACACCGTTTGCGCGAGTTAGGCCGATGAGCACGATTGGTGGCTAAGGCGGGGAGGCGATGGGAATTACGATACAGTACTTCTGGACGCAAAAAGACATTGTAGGGAAGGGGGATGAAGACCTCTCCGCACTCGGAGCAGACCAGGGCGCCGTCCCGCTCCACGGGGAGGAAGGGGCGGCGGGTCCTCCGGCAGGTCAGCCGCATGACGTGAAGGTCGGGGGCGGGATTTAACGAGGGCCAGACGCGATGCTGGGCGACCAAGGCCCGATTACTCCGCGGTGGGTACGAAGCGGGAGCAGGGAACTTCCCCTCCCGGCCTTCTTCCACATCATTCTGGAAGCCTTCGAGGCGCCTCCCCTTGACACGGCGGCCTTCCTGGGCAGCTCGGAGAAGAGCTCGTCCGCCTTGACGCTGTTTTCATCCGTAGGATGGTGCGCCTTCGAGCCACGAGATGCTTCACAAGGGCGGATTGGCGGTCCGCGCTCTCGACTTGAAGGTTGCCTTTCCTGCCTTGAATGTGAACTCCAAAAGTTGTCGGGTTTCCGACCGTCTGGGCCGTAATCAAGGATACGGTGGCCAATCTGCCTAGGAGTTGGAGGCTCGGACCCTTAGCTTAACTGAAGCGCTAATCCTGACACCGTGAAGATAGAGGAGGGTCGCGGCCATGCACGAGGGAGTGGGATTGCCTGCGGCGAGGAGCCACTTCAGGTCCCGGACTCCCTCAACGGCTCGGTCTACTTCGCCAACGCGACAGTCCCCCTCTGGTCGTACAACATGGTCCAGGGGAGCCTTGCCTTTTTCCCGATTTCTACCACACTGACCTTTCCCTCGTCTTTCTTGGAACTCGTGAACTCGTCCGGGTGGATCGCAGGGAGCACGACCGCGCCCCAGACTCCTTCGGCCTTCGCTTCGCAGCAGTACGGCTTCTGGCCTATGGGTCAGAACCTCACCGTGTACGCGAACCTCCAGGGAGGGGGCGTGGACCTCTTGGGTGTGCAGAGGGTCGGTCCGAGCGCATACCAGGCTTCATTCTATATCAAACCCTGGAGTGGAGGAATCTCGAACGTCAAACTGGAAGAGGGTGGGGATGTACAGTCAATCGAAAAGTGAGTCACATCACCTCCCTTTCGACGCCATGAAGGTCAGAGCCTCCCGCTCAGATGGGCGCCTAGGACTGTCACCATGAAGGGCATAGTGATCCGGTATCCGCGGCCCTTCTTCCTCCCCTCGCGCCCGGTCGAAGAGAGCATCATGTTGACGAGCTGCCACAGGTTGTACAGGACCATGGCAGTCATGAAGTATGCCAGCCTTATCGCCGGCGACGGGGATAGGGTCATCCCATAGACCTCCTTCACCTTCCTGAACGAGGTTTCGATCCCCCACCTCCTCTTGTACTCCTTCGGCACAGCTTCGATGAGCTTCCTAGCGCTGCCACCGAGGTTGGTGGCAAACGGGATGAACTTCCTCTTCTTCTCGCTCCAGCAGACTACCATGGTGAAGGAGGCCTCCTCGACCTGGTGGCTGTCGCGGATCGAGAACGGGAACGTCCCCTCCCTCCCGAAAGAAACCACGGCCGCCCGGACCCTCTCGTTACAGATGCAGGGCATGACGAATTTCAGGGTCATGCCCTCGCTGAGGAGGTTGATGCACTCGACCGTGAAGAAGGCCCTGTCCAGGAGGAGGAGCCTGATCCTCACGCCCCTCTTCTCCGCCTCCGCGATGAGCTCCTTCACTACATCGGCCTTCTGGTCGAGCAATGTGACGGGCCTCGAGTAGACGCAGAGCCTCAGCCCGTCCTGGACGATGCTGATGGTGGCGTACTCGTAGAAGTGATTCGTCCCGTCCTCGTGCTTGCTCCTGACCACGTACCTGTTGAACCTCCCGTAGTATGGGACCTTGGTGTAGTCGATGGCGCAGATCAGTGGCCTGTCGAGCAAACCCAGCTTGGATGTAATCGAGAGGACGGCGTCGTTGACGTCCCTTAGCCTCGACTGCCAGCCGTCGTACCCGACCTTCTTCAGCCTGTAGAGGAAGTCTCCCCCGCATGGCGCGTCCATCCCGTACCTCAGCCTGAGGTCCTCCATGGTGGACTCGGCGTACCCTCCCCTCATGGAGAGCTGCATCAGGCCGGTGTACACAGTCTCGGGGCGATAGTGGACATTCGGAGCTGAAGGGAGAGTCGCGTATTTGTCAAACAACTCCAACGCGAGAGAATATGTCTTCATGCACGCCCGTACGTCCCGTACCCTCTTGCCTGGTATCCTACCGTACAGTTGAGTTGAGATCATGGGTGCTAGGTGAGAGGGTACGCCTAACCCCACCTAGCTCAACCAGGCTAGATTATCGACTCACTTTTCGATTGACTGATGTAGTAGAAAACGAGTTAACCCTGAACACAGC
>JACWAI010000045.1 GCA_014874415.1 Nitrososphaerales archaeon | reverse complement strand
GCCCCCACCTTTGCCGAAACAGAAGTGGACGAATCAGACTATGACTGGACCTTCGAGACCATCGGCACCCTCTGGAAGGGGGGGAGGCTGGTCCACGCGGACTTTTCGGAGTTCAACGTCTTCAAGTCAGGCCAGGAAAGGGTCCTCTTCGACATGGGGTCGGCCGTCCTGTCCTCGCACCCGCAGGCACAGGAGTTCCTTCGGCGCGACGTCGCCAACATGGTCAGGTTCTTTAGGAAGCGCGGGATCACAAAGGACGACGCTGATTCTTGGATGGAGACCCTGGTAAAATGAGTTTCGAGCAGGTCGTGCGCATACCGGTGGAGCGGGTCGGCGCCGTGATTGGGAAGGAAGGGGGGACGAAGAGGTTCCTCGAGGAGGAGATGGGGGTCAAGCTCGCCGTCGATAGCAAGGAGGGGACGGTCACCGTGAAGGCAGACAGCGCCCTCAAGACCGACCCGTTCTCGGCTACCAGGGTGATCGAGGCGATCGGGAGGGGCTTCTCGCCGCAGAAGGCGAGGAGGCTCCTGGACGAAGGGACGGCGCTGGAGGTGATCGACCTGCGCGAATACGCCGGGAGGAGCGTCAACGCACTTGCCAGGATCAGGGGGCGCGTCATAGGCCTGAAGGGGAAGTCGAGGAGGGTCATCGAAGAGCTGACCGCCTGCCACCTGTCCATCTACGGGCGCACCGTGGCGATAATCGGGGAGGCAGGAGAGGCGCAGCTGGCGTCGGAGGCTGTAAGGTCTCTGGCCAGCGGGAGCCAGCACAAGACGGTCTACAACTCCCTCCAGAAGGCCAGGACCAAGCGCAAGATGGAGAAGATGTTCCTGTGGGAGGGGACTTCCGCGGAGACGATTGAGGAAAAAATCCGGAAACTCGATGGCTAGCATATATCCCGTTCCAGTCGATACCTGCGGGCGGGGGCACTGATTCCGGCAAAAAGGAAATAACTCGAATGGAAAACTCAACGCACAGTTTCGGTTTGAAGGAGGTGGTTCATCCTGAGTAGCAAGACAACGTTCGCAGAGATCTCGCCCTCAGAGTTCTTTCTACCGTAACCGTGACCTTGCAGGATTCACCAATCCTGCGCGGGCGCTCTACATGGCCGTCAGGGAGCTCGTGGAGAACAGTCTGGATTCAGCCGAGATGGCAGGGATACCGCCGGACATCTACGTGAGGATCGTCGCGGACAACCCCAACCCGGAGATCCCCGACCCGAAGCCCTACAAACTCAGCGTCACCGATAACGGGACCGGGGTGGCCCCCCAGCACGTCCCCAGTGCCTTCGGGAAGGTGTTCTACGGATCGAAGTACGTCCTCAGGCAGTCGCGCGGGATGTTCGGGCTCGGCGGGACCATGGCGATACTCTATGGGCAGATAACAACGAACAGGCCTGTGACTGTCACTACCTCCCCGGACGGGAAGCGCAGGTACGGGTTCCAGATGATGATTGACATAGGGGAGAACAGGCCCACCGTCCTCAAGCGCTTCAACAGCGACGCCAACGGCACCACGGGGACAAGGGTCGACGTAGTCCTGGAAGGGGACTACCTGCGCGCGTCGCAGAAGATCGGAGACTACTTCAAGCAGACCGCCCTCGTGGCGAGCTACGCCAACCTCACCTTCGTGGACCCCGTGGGACAGGCCACCTTCTACGAAAGGGCGACCACCTCGATGCCGATCTCCCCGAAGGAGACCCTCCCGCACCCCTACGGCGTGGACGTGGAGGCGTTCAAGCGGATAGTCAAAGTGTCTGAGGAGCACGACATGAAATCGTTCATGGTGACCCACTTCCACAGGGTGGGGGACAAGATAGCGACGAAGTTCCTTGAGTTCGCGGGGGTCAGCCCCAAGCTCCCTCCGAAGCGGCTCAACACCAACCAGATAGTCGCAGTCGTCGACGCCCTGCAGCGCTTCCCTGACTTCTTGCAGCCCGATGCCGCCGTCCTCTCCCCCATAGGGAAGGACATACTCCTCGCGGGGATAAACAAGGAGCTCCAGCCTGAATTCTCCACATTTGTGAGCAGGCCTCCCTCGTCCTACTCGGGGTTCCCTTTCCTCGTGGAGGTGGCCGTCGCCTACGGAGGCAAGGTACTGCAGCCCGGGGTCAAGCTTTTCAGGTTCGCCAACAGGATCCCGCTCCTCTACGACGAGAGCAGCGACGTCAGTTTCGAAGTGCTCAACGAGGAGGTGGATTGGCGGAGATATCACGTCCCCCCGGAGGCTCCCGTGGGAGTGATTACTCATATATGTAGTACAAGGATCCCGTACAAGACCGTCGGCAAGGAGTACATCGCGGACAGGCCGGAGATCCAGAGGGAGATCAGGAACGCGGCGAGGGAGGCGCTCAGGCAGCTCGGGATATTCCTGTCGAGGAAGGGGAGCATGGAGGCTGTCCAGAGGAAGATGAACATCTACGGCAAGTACCTCCCGCTCATCGCGAAGTTCTCCACAGAACTGGCCGGCAAGAAGGACCTCCCACAGTACCGCAAGCTTATCGGGGAAGGAGGGGAGGTCGCCGAGGAGGCCGGACCTGAACCGCCAGAAGCGGAACCGCAAGGACGACAAGAGGTAGAAAATGGCAAGCAAGAAGAGATCGGGCAAGAAACAATCGACAAGTACGGCGGAAGCTAGACAGGCCGCCGCGCAGGGGCTCCTGAAGGACTTGGGGGGGAGCGTCTACACCGACCTCGATGAGGGCCGCTTCCCCAGCCTTACCCTCGCGAGCAGGTCGGTCCGGAACATAGTCTACGACAAGAAGCTGCAGCAGTTCGTCTTGGGCGCCACCACTGTGAAGAAGTCCTCCGGGAACATCAAGCACATCCGTCCCTTCACACAGCTCGTCTGGCTCGCCTCCTTCGCGAAGAAGCTCGTGGATGAAAAGCGCACCTCCACTCTCAGAGACGTCTTCTATTCAGCCCAGGCATTCAACGTCGAGTTCCAGGACCAGGCCGAGTCTGACGAGCTCATCACAGACCTCGAAGTATTGATGCAGATGGCCAGAGAGGGGATGAACATCTATCCCGAAGAGAGGAGCGCCATCTTCGGCAACATGACCATCGAGTACACAGTCCCTGGTTATGAGGGAAAGAGAGCCGACCTGTCGGCCAACCCCGACGGGGTGATGATAGGTCCAGCACTTACGACTGCCGAGTTCAGAGATACCGACGCGGAGATGGTCCTCGCTATAGAGAAGGGCGGGCTTTTCACTCGGTTCACCGAAGAGAGGGTCCATCAGAAGTACAAGGCGATCCTGATCAACACTGCCGGCCAACCCCCCAGGTCGACAAGGTATCTCATCCGGAGGCTGAACCAGGAGCTGGGCTTGCCAGTAGGGATCCTATGCGATTCTGACCCCTGGGGTGCACATATTGCAATGGTGATCAAATCTGGATCTGTCCAGCGAGACGAACCAATAGTAGTCCGAGACGCACATGGTGCAATATCCCCGGTGAGCATAGGAGAGTTTGTAGACGAATGTATTGAAAGGTACGGTTACTTCAACGACTCCCTCGGCAACGAGATCTGCGGGGCGATTCCATTTGAAGTGCTGACCTTGGACAGCGACAACAGGGTCACCTTCAAAGATCTCTCGTCAGTGATACGTCATCATAACACCGATTATCTCTACCGTCTCATTTCATCAAGCGGAAGGACAGTCGAGGTTACACCTAATCACAGCGTATTCGTGTTGCGCGGGACACGAATCCAGTCCGTTCCAACAGCGAGTTTGAAGGTTGGCGACCTCCTCGTAGTCAGCAGAAATGTTTCGGGAGCTAGCCGTCAACCCGCTTTGATCAACGCCATCGCCGAACTTTCCGACCTTTCCAGAGAGATGAAACTTCCGAAGCTTTACGTTCATCTTGAGGACGAAGCGTCCAGATACCACAAGCGCAGGAAACTTGAGACATTCGAATCTGGCTGGAAGAAACCCAAGCTGAGTCGGCACTTACACTCCACTTTCATTAGTTGCAGGGAGGGGAAGCGTCCCGACAGACTTCCCGCTCAGATTTGGCTCAACAAGGAATTCTCTCGGCTGTTAGGTTATTACATTTCCGAAGGCATGATAGTCAAAGCAGGTGGGGTTCCCAGAGCAGTGGCGTTTTCTTTCGGATTACACGAACCCGAGGTGGTGGAAGATGCAGAACTCTGCATCAGAACGGTATTCCCTAGAGCCACTGTCAGGAAAACCGTAGACGAGGAGGGCAACAGTGTAACCTTAAGGTTCGGTGGAACCCCAACTGCTTTACTGTTCTTCAAGCTTTGCGGAACTGGCTTCTCCCGTAAGCACATCCCGACCATTATGTTCTCCGCGAAGAAGACCCAGGTGCTGGAATTCTTGAAGGGCTGCTTCGGGGATGGTTATATCACAAATTCTGGCGGATTGGTCTGGAAGATGAAGAATCCGGAGTTAATTTCTCAGCTATCTTATCTCATGACTCATTACGGAATGTTCCCATCTATAGGGAAAGACCGAATTTCACTGATTGTCTCAGGGATAACTGAGGTCCAAAAGCTCGTATCGACAGTGCTTCACGACGATGACAGGGCTTTGATAATGGAACATGTCGCTTCGACTCACCGTAGCTCGGAGTTGATGCCCAAAGCATTCCCGGTGGTCAACAGCGGACTCGGGATGCTAAGAAAGGAAGTCTATAAACATGGAAGGCACGACGCAAGGTCCAAGATCCTTTACAGGCGCATCTGTGAAGTGATCCAAAATGGAGTCGAGGGAGGAACAAACAGAGAGCATCTGATCAGTGTTCTTTCGCACGTACTCAGCTGTGAGATTGCACCACCTAGTGAGGAGTCGAGGTCAAGATTCGCCACTCTGCTGGGCCTTGCCAACAGCGATGTCAGCTTCGACCCAATTGCGACCATTGAACAAACACCCAGGAAGGACGAGTACGTTTACGATGTCTCTGTCCCCGGAGTTGAGAGATTCATAGGAGGGAATTCTGGTTTATTATTGCACAATTCAGCCAATGCTGCACATTTGCGCGAACTTACAACTCCAGGCGCTGTCTGGTTGGGCGTGTGGCCGTCGGACATAATCAAATACAAACTCCCTTCCGACAAACTCACCGATGTCGACATCAAAAGGGTATACGAACTTAAGGCCGACCCTCGCTACACCGAGAAGATGTGGCACGACGAGCTCGAGCTCTTCCTCAAGTACAAGCGGAAGAGCGAGCAGGAGGCCTTCGCCAGGTACGGGCTCAGCTATATCGTGGACAAGTACCTTCCAGAGAAGCTGGAGCTCATGAAGAGCGCCTGAGACGGAAATCAGTCCCTCTCATGGCGAATAAGCGCTAAATACCCTAAGGCGTCTGCCCCGAAAAGACGGTCATGACCATCGAAGCCCAGCAGTCCAGGGTAGATGCCCTCGTGAGGCTAATCGGTCTGATAGTCCTGGTCTTTGGGTTGGCTCTTGTTTACTACACCTACTCCAATGCGAGCGGCTCCGGAATCGCCCCAGAGATAATCACGATAAATTACGCCCTCGGCCTCCTTCTAACGGGGGTGGGCCTCCTGGCCACGTTCGCGAAGTTCAAGTGAAAGAATTGGCCGTGAAGATAGCCCTGGCAGGAGTGGGGAACTGTGCTTCCGTCTTCGTCCAAGGTCTGAAGTTCTACTCGGGGACTGAAAGGAAAGGGCTCTGGCACCCCAACGTCGCCGGAACGAGGCCCAAGGACCTCCAAGTGGTCGCCGCCTTCGACGTCGATTCCAGGAAGGTCGGCCTGGAGCTCTCAAAGGCGATATTCGCCCCCCCGAACGTGGCCAGGCGATATCTGGCCGTGCCGAAAGGCAAGGTGACGGTGGAGGCAGGCATTTCCAAGGGGGACGCCGCGCCTCACCTGAAGAACGTCAGGCTCGAGAAGACAGGCTCCGAGGAGGTAACGAAGTTGCTCGAGGCGTCGGGCGCGGACGTCCTCGTCAACATGATTTCTTCGGGGTCGGTCGCCACGTCGGAGGAGTACGCCAGGGCTGCCCTCCGGGCTGGTTGCGCGTTCATCAACTGCACCCCCAGCCTCGTCCTGAGGAACAACAAGCTCGTCGCCGACTTCCAGAAGGCAAAGCTGCCGCTGGTGGGGGACGACCTGATGAGCCAGTTCGGCGGGACGATATTCCACAAGGGGCTCCTCGGCTTGATGGTCAAGCGCGGGATCAAGGTCTCGAAGAGCTACCAGCTCGACGTGGGCGGCGGCTCGGAGACGCTGAACACCATCGACGAGGACATCAAGATGGCGAAGAGAGAGGTAAAGACCACAGCCGTTGCCTCGGAGGTCCCCTACAAGTTCGAGACCATAGCGGGGACCACCGACTTCGTCGACTACATGGGGAACGACAGGACCAGCTACTTCTGGTTCGAAGGGAGCACCTTCATGGAGAGCGGAATCTCGGTCGACATCTACCTGAGGTCGTCAGACGGGGCAAACGCGGGGAACGTCCTCCTGGACGTGATAAGGGCAACCTACCGGTGCAAGCAGATCAGAAAGATCGGGACAGTAGGCGAGATTTGCGCCTATGGATTCAAGTCGCCCCCCAAGCCCATGCACTACGACGAGGCGTACACGAAGTTCGCGGCGCTGTACGTCCGCTAGACCAACTCGGAAAAAACAGAAGGATTTGGCGGGGCTCAGCCCTGGGCGGGGTGCGACCAGTTCTTCACATGTCTGAACCCCCAGATGACCCATCCCAGGCCGATTACAACGGCTGTTATGCCAAGGGAGACCACTGTCACCACTATGTTCTGGAAGAGGTTGTAGCTGGTGGACCAGTAGAGGGCGTAGAGCAGGATGAAGACCAGCCACGCGATAATGGCCACCATGGTCATGATTATCCCTCCGATGGGCCTGGTGTGCTCCCAGTCCTGGTACCACGGCCCTCCCACCGTTTGGTCGTTTGCCATCGGTCCCGTTTGCGACCATGCCTTATTTAATCAGAGAAGACGATTCTCCAATGTGGGACTCGCACAGGCAAGCTCATAAGCTTCGATTCTCCAAGGCTTTCCATGGACTCCCGCAAACTCGGGCTCTTGATCGTCGGCGTGATCCTCCTGCTGGCAGGCGTGGTCTTCTCCCTGCAAGGCGCTAACGTGATCACCGGGAGTTCCTTGATGAGCGGCAATTCCACTTACATCTACGTTGGGGCAATCGTCGCCGTAGTCGGACTCGTCCTTCTTGCCCTGGCCTCAAGGTCAGGAAAGCCGAAGGGTCCTGCGACGCAGAGCATGGAACCCCAGCCGGTCGGCCAGTAGTTTCGTTCGACCTTCGGACTTGCCGCCGTCTGTCGACCATCGCCGATTCAAATCCGGTTTTGCGACGGGAGTTTCAAAAGCGGCGACCGGCGATGCCCTAATGGCACACCGGGCTAGGAACTACCAGAGTCCTGGCTTTGAGCTTTTCGTCGTTCGACCTTGTTTGAAGTGCCTGCGACCACAGTTAAATCATGCCTGTTTGTTCGCTTCGGCCGTGCCGCGATACATCGACGTTCACAAGAATATGAAGGGGGTCAAATTGAAGGACGTGGCCGAAGCGCATGCGAAGGATCTCAAGGTGCAGGGGAAGTATGGCGTCAATTTCCAGAAATACTGGCTTGATGAGAAGGAAGGGACCATATTCTGCCTCTCCAATGCACCGAACAAGGAAGCCATTTCGAAGGCGCATAAAGAGGCACACGGCCTGTTGCCTTCCGAGACCTTCGAAGTTCAAGAAGGAATTTAGAGCGCGCCCGGGCGTTTCACGACCAAGTCGGCTACGCTTTTCGATGACTCAAATTTGGCGACTGAATTAACAGCCTGCAGAATGGCTTAGACGAATCGCTTCTACCAAGCATAGTTCATCCTGAGCTAATCGCAGACGGTGACGGTCGACGCCGCCCGGTGCACCAGGCTGAGCTAATACCCGAACTCGATAAGAATCAGCCAAGCCGGGTTCTTTCTTGCTGGGCTGCGAGCTCGTTGTGTCAATATGCAGCACCGAAGACAATCTCGAAAGCCTGATTAGTTCGGGCACCCCCTCGTAACTGGTTGCCACCCACTTGGGCGGAGTCGCCGGGGGACGTCCTCTTCCGGATGGCTGCAGGCTATCGTAATACTGCGGCTCTCTATGTTGTCGCCAAACTAGGCGTCGCTGATCTTCTCGTTGGAGGTCCGGCCACCGCGGAGGTGCTCGCCCAGAAGTTGCAGGTAGACCCGAGATCCCTTTTCTGAGTCATGCGGGCCCTCGCAGCCCAGGGTGTTTTCACTCAGGATTCGTCGGACATGTTCGGCCTGACCCCCATCAGCCAGCTGTTACTGACCGACACCCCGGATTCGATGCGGTACGTTGCCATCGCCCTCGGAGAGGACCATTACAAATCGGCTGGGGAGCCGATGCACACGGTCAAGACCGGGGAGACGGCTTTTGACCACCTCTACGGGAAGGGCCACTTTGAGTATCTGGCGGAAAACAAACAGGCCAGCGAGACCTTCAACATGTTCATGACTCAGAGCGCGGGAAGGTTCGGGAATCCTCTGGAATCTTATGATTTCAAGAACGTCCAGGTCATTGTAGATGTGGGAGGAGGTCAAGGCGCTCTGATTGTCCAAGTCCTGCGTTCTAATCCGCATCTCAGCGGGATTCTATATGATCTCCCACAGGGCGTCGCCCAAGCCCAGGAGTATTTGCGAGCTCAGGGGGTCTTTGGCCGTTGCCGAGTCATCGCAGGCTCATTTTTCGATTCGATCCCTCAAGGCGGGGACGTGTACCTTCTATCGAGAATTCTACATGACTGGCCAGACGAGAAGGCAGGTCTGATTCTGGCGAATTGTAGGAAGGCCGTCAAGAATGACGGCCTCTTGCTCATTCGGGAGGCGGTGATTCCTGAGGGAGATGCTCCGTCCCCCGGAAAACAGCTCGATCTAACGATGATGTTCATGCTAGGAGGGATGGAGAGGACGGAAAGGGAATGGAGGCATCTTCTGCAAGGTTCGAAGTTCGCCCTGAGAAGGGTCATCAAGACTGGCCAAGCATCCGACTTGATTGAAGCAATCCCTGTATAGATTGTTGCTACCGCTGGGATGTTTAGTGAAATATTCAATCCAGCTTCGCGTCGCTGAAATATCTCGAAACAAACTTCTTTGGCTAAACAGAGTCCATTCCGAGCTAAAATACGACGGCGACGGTCGTCGCCGATTGGTACACCGTGCCAGAAGTGGACCCGAACTCGGTTCGAGTCCTGGGTTTTTGGATGCATTCTCTGGTTCATGCCCCCGTCATCGGGGCTTCGGTATATGAGCATCCATGGAACAACGGCTGGGGGACTTGCTTCTCCGGAGCCCTCTTTGGGGAGAGGTCTCAGGTGTGGGCTCGAATCCCGGCCGGAGCAGTCTTAAGCTTTGTTTGATAAAAAGAGCCTAATTCGAGGTATCATAGGTGAGCTTAGGAAGATAATCACCCATATTCCACATTGTAGCTCGCGCATCACGTGACTTTTACTCCATCCTGGTCTACGAGGGATTGGTCCTGCCGAGTTCTCACCAGTGCGACCGTCGACTGCCCGGGATGAGTCTGAGGGTCGGCTTTTAGACAGCTTGAGCAGGGTGTTGAATAGTAGAGTGGGTCAAGTCCAATAACTACGGCATTGTCGAGAGTACGCCTGTCGCTCGCGAATTCCTTTGGTTGCTAGGCTTGGGGCCTATCGGATGCTAGGGAGGGCTGCCGCTTCGAATGCCAAATCACATACCCGGAGACGAGCGTCACCAGTGCGGGTACAGAAAACCAGAAGTACGGAGCTACGGAAGAGCTGAATCCCACCCAAAGCAGAAAGGCGACAAAGGAGAATAAGTAGGCGAGACCTTCAAGAACGGAAAGAATCACGACCCTGGGACGCTCCAAACCCAACGCAAGTCGAGGAAGGCGTCGCTTCCTTGAGCGACATCAGCTTGCGGTACCAAGACGTATGGATTCCCCCAGGCCGTTGCGTATTCTGGGTTGTCGACATCCACATACCATCCGCTGTGTCCGATGTTGTAGTCACTATCGATTCCGAATTGGAAGTACTTCGCCGTGTGTCCGTTGGGGCCAGTATACGTTCCAACTTGGAAAGTACACTGACTGTCGCTCGGGGGTGTGTACTCGCCGAAGACATTCGCGGAACCACCATTGATCTTGTAGACCCATAGTACGGTGCATCCGCCCTGAGTGAATTCTAGATACAACTGGATATTATCTGATGTTGTGGCAGAGATAGATGGCGTTACCGCATAGAGGGTTTTCGACCAGGGGGTGGAGCCACAATCGGTAAACGGCCAGAAACCTTCACAGTACTCATCGGCTTGTGCGATGAGGTACATCGACCCGCTTCCTGGCAGCACCACTACGGCACGATAGCCGTAGTCCAGACCGGATATCGTTGTCTAAAATACAACGTCGAAGATTCCCGCCATCAGTCTATTGTCGCTCTGTACCACGCTCTGAGAAGTCCCGTCAAAGTTGAAAGATGTCGTTACTACAACCACACCCCCGGCAAGCTTGCCCAAACTATCGTACCCCGCGACGTGGGGATAGCTGTCCGTGGTCGAGTTTACCGCCCGAGGGAGGATTGGTCTGTCAGGAGGTGGTCCTATCCCTTGCCCCGGTGGTGGTGGAGGAGGATGTGGAGGAGGTCCAGTCGCGATTCCCGACGACGCAGTAGAGACTGGGACAGAAGCAAGAAGAAATAACAGAAGAACCATAGTAGTAAGCGAACCTTGAATTTTCATCTATAGAGCAGACGTGGTGCTGCGGTCATATGTAGAGACGAGAATTCTTCAGGAAGATATTTCACGAACTGGTCCAAGTCAATTAGTCCGTACTTGGTCAGTTACGAAATAGGAGGCTTGCATGTTTTAAGGTGAGGGGACGGCGAATGGGACCGAATATGTCAAGAAGAGCAAGGCAAGAGCAAGGAGACCTACCAGGAACCCATAGAGAACGAATCTAATGCGGCCACCAGCCTTGACGAGGCTAATCGTGCCCGCTGAGAAGGCGAGTACCCCAATCAACGCTACCGATGCAGGCAGGACGACCGAAATCGCGGCAGACGTATTGCTTGGTGAGGTGGCTCGAAGCCAGTAGTCCTGCCATATGAAAATGGTCCCGAGCCCTCCTAGAGGGAAGAGTATCGCTCCCGCTATTATCAATCCTTTACCTATGGGAGTCGGTAACAAGACGAGTCTTTTCGTAAAGTGTGAGCTCCCCTTTTAGACTTACGGAATCAATGTTTTTTGTGACAACCCCTGAAGTTTAGGAAGTCCCGGAAGGCCGGCAAATCTATAGAACATTATACGCACAGAGTTGAATAGCTGTAGCGCAATGGACGTGCAGCGCCTGACGGTCATGAGAGCGCTTAGACCCGTATCTGCGGGTTCAAATCCCGGCCGGGGTATTGAGCCTCTAGGCATCCTTTCTGGGACCGCTAGCCGACCCGAATCCTTCAAGATGAGGCTTGAAAGACGAGCTTGATTCAGGCATCAGATTAACAATTAGAGCTTATTCTGAGCTTAAATTTCGACGGCGACGGTCGGACTCGAACCGACGACCAATTGGTT
>JACWAI010000044.1 GCA_014874415.1 Nitrososphaerales archaeon | reverse complement strand
GGCATCGCCTTGATGAGTGTTCGGTTCGCCGACCATGGCAAACGGTTAAGAAACCGACAGGCCTATAAGTTTCGTGGCAGACATTCGGACGGAGGACGAACTCATTGCGGATGCGGATTCCGTCCTCCGCCCGATGCTTAGCCGGTGGAAGTATAAGTTCTCCCCAGTGGTCAGGGCCCTCAGGGCTGGGGATGATGTACAGACCATCTATAACCGTATTCACGTCTCGAAGAAGGTCATCGAATGGCTACAAGCCCATCAGGACCAGATCCGTATCCGGCCGGAGAGACATTACGGCAGGCCCAAGAAAACCTTCTCCGCTGAAGCTCTGACCGACCCCCCGTTGGATTCTCCCTCTTCCCAAGACCCTCCGCCCACGGCTTCTCCCGAGCAAGAGCCGGAGTCATCCATACCCAGTCCACCCGAGGACCCCCCTATGGCAACAACCAGTGAGAACGCCACCAGAGAGTCGCCACCGTCCGATGATAGCCCGCGCATGGACCGTCCCATCGGGCCGGACATTCCGAAGAAACCCATCGCTTCCGCTACGGACGGGCCGTACACCACCATGGACGTGTACGACAACCTCTTCACCATCCTGTTGGAGTTCGGGGTCAAGGACTCGCTGGCTCGGGGAATCATCCGCCGGTTCAAGCACTTCCCGCAGGACGACTTCCTTCAGTTGCGTCGGCTCCTGCGGTTGGCCCCCATCGGAGAGGGGCAACGGGAGGCCATCGTGGAGACCTATCAGGCCGAGCTCTCGGACGACGAAGAGGAACCGGGCACGGCCAAGGTCGCCGCCAAGACGTTGGACGAGCGGATGGAGCGGCTCAAGAAGGTCATCGCCGGGGGCAAGCCTGAACCCAGCCCCGAGGAGAGTGAGATCGAGCGCTTGGAGCGGGAGGCGAAGCAGGTGGAGATCGACAACATGAGGGCCGACCTAGAGACGAAGCGCCTCGCCATCCAGGAGCGGAACAAGGCCTTGGGGGTGGCCAGCGCGCCTGCCCAAGAGGACGACAGCATCATGGTGGTGCTGGACTACGGCGGGTTCCCGGTCCAGCAACGCATCCGCAAGAGCGACATGCCGTTCTACTCCCGGTGGTTGCCCAAGGAGAAGGACGCCGATGCCCCTCCCAAGTGGGCGCAGGCGTTGATGGACCGCCTTGCTACGTTGGAGAAGGGGGCGCAGCCTCCCCAGCAGCCCTCCATGGACGCCCAGTGGCGCGACGAGCTGCGTCGGATCGAGGAGAAGAACCAGACCACGGTGGAGATGCTTCGGGAGCAGTTGACCAAGGAGCGGGAGTCGCGGCTGGCCGACCAAGCGGCCGAGGCTCGGCAGATGGCCGAGTCTGCGGCGCGGCGGGCGGAGGAGGCCACCCAGCGGGTGACCCAAATGGCCTCGCCCCAGTATCAGGCCTACGTCCGTCGGCAGGAGGATGACTGGGCCCGCCAGTTGGGCTACATCCCCAAGGCGGAGGTGAACGAACTGACGGAGGAGGCAATCCACCGGAAGTCGCTCATGGAGTCCGAAGCCACCAAGAACCAGGCGGTGGCGACGGGGATCGGCATCCTAGCGGACAAGGCGAAGGGAACGGGGGAAATGAAGAAGGGGTTGGTGGAGGCGGGGGCGCCGAAGGTCCTCCTCCAGACCGCCCAACGGCTATTGTCGACCCCCGAGGAGCGGTCGGAGGTTCTGTTACCGCCGACGCCAGAGCAACTCGGCGAGTTTCGGCGTCGGGTCGAAGCGGCCGAGCAATCCATGAACATCGGTGAAAGCGGCAACGGGGAGACCCCATGATGGACGGGGAGGCGCCGTGGAAGAAACTCCTTCAGCACGCCATGGAGGACACCCAGAAGTTCATGGACACCTTTCCCTGTGCCTACTGCAAGGAGGACTTCGTTCCCGTCCTCGAGCAGTTCAAGTTCTATCTGGAGGCGGGGGAGATGCTCACCAAGCCCAAGGTGGACAAGGGCCAGTATGTGGAGGCCAGATTGAAGCACCCGGCCTCGCTACTGGTCAAGGACACCCGGGACATGGCGAAGCAACTACGGGACACCGTGGCCAAGGATGCGGAGGAGGCCCCGGCCGTCCCCAAGGAGAAGGGAGGTCGGTGGGTCCGCGCAGGCCAGTCCGGCGGTCCCCTAGGGTTCGGGTTCCTCCCCATGGGGGTCAGCACCGCCCACGAGGTCCTCGACGCCGCTCCGAAGATCAAGGACCTCCAATCGGTGGTCAGGGGGCTCCGTGGCCAGCGGTGATGCCGGTCGGCGGATCGGGCCGGTGGCCGAAGCCCTAGACCGGCTCACAGCCGAGGTGCGTTCGTTCCATGCGGACCTCAACCGGTCGGGCTTCAGGATGACCTTCCCGTCGGACGGGATGGCGGCTCGGGCGGTGGACACCTTGG
>JACWAI010000043.1 GCA_014874415.1 Nitrososphaerales archaeon | reverse complement strand
CCTCCATGTCTTGCACGGGCCTCGTCAGCGCACGGAGCTTAGACGCGTTGTCGACGGAAGACTCCGTTGACTGGTAGAGCAATAGAAGGTCAGGCGACGGCAGGTTATTCGGCAAATAAGCCTACCTAGCGGGAGCGCCGCCTATTCGGACGATTTATAACGAGTATCAGGCTCGGCCCCCCGAGTTGCCCCGCATCCTCGATGCCCTCGTGGCCAACGGACCCTATGCATTCATCGCGGTGGGGGTGGTGTGGCTGGCCATCGCGGCCATCGCCGGTTCCGCCCTCGTCCTGTGGCCAGTGGTCGCCTGCATCGCGGCGGGGGGGATGCTCAGAATGTGGCCGGGACGACGCCTGACATGGGCCTGGGCCATTTCGGCCGCGGCCATGGGTTTCGTGCTCTCGGCCTACCTCGTGTACGCCTGGGCGGCCTTCGAAGGCGGCGCCTTCTCAAGCCTCGCGACCGCTTCCATCGTGGGCTTTTCCATTCTCGCCCTCGTCCACCTAGTCCTCTTCTATCTCGGGATCGCGAAGCCGGCCGTAGACGCGGCCACGACCAAGTGACCGCGGAAGACCTGTAATACGGGAACTCCTCAAATAAACCCGGTTGGGGGGCGGCTCAGTAACACACTGTGTCTTTCATAGCCATAAACAAGCCTCTCCTGGGGGAAGAGGAGAAGAAGGCGGTCGACGACGTCCTTTCGACCGGGAAGCTCACCGACGCCTCCTTGGAAGGGGGGAAATATGTCAGGGAGTTCGAAGGGAAGGTCGGACGGCTACTGGGGGCGAAGCACGTAGTAGCGGTCAACTCGGGGACCGCGGCACTTCACACCACCCTCATGGCTCTTGGCATCAGGCGGGGGGACGAAGTCGTCGTCCCGTCCTTCACCTTCGTCGCCACTGCCAACGTCGTCCTCGCCTGCGGTGCGAAGCCCGTGTTCGTAGACATCAAGAAGGACTACAACATGGACCAAGCCGCCTTCAGGAAGGCCCTGAGCAAGAGGACGAAGGCGGTCCTCCCGGTCCACCTTTACGGCTACCCGGCCGACATGGATGAGATCAGGGAGGTCGCCGAAAAGAGAGGGGTGGCCGTGGTCGAAGATGCCGCCGAGTCCCTCGGAGCCACCTACAAGGGGACCCAGACAGGCAAGCTCTCGGACGCGGGGTGCTTCAGCATGTACGCCACGAAGGTGGTGACATCGGGGGAGGGGGGTGCCGTCTCTACAGACGACGACGAGCTCGCGGAGAGGCTGAGGCTGGTGAGGAACCACGGGATGGTGCACGGCTACGACTCGAGGGTACTCGGTTTCAACTACAGGCTCCCCGAGCTCAACGCGGCAATAGCGTCGGTGCAGATGGACAAGCTTGACGGCTTCATCAAGAAGAGGAAAAGGAACGCGGGGTACCTGACGGAGAAGATACGGTCTCTGAAGGGGGTCGAGTTCACTCAGACGGCCGAAGACAGGACGCACGTCTACTACCTCTACACTCTGCGCCTTAGCAGGAAGCGGGACGCGGTGCTGAAGGCGCTCAACAGCTCCGGGATAGGAGCGGCGGTCTACTTCAGGATGCCAGTCCACAAGACGCCCCTTTACGACAGGCTCGGATTCGGGAAGAAGACACTGAGGAACACCGAGGATGCGACTGGGCATGTCGTTTCGCTCCCTGTCCACCCTGGGATTACCGACGCCGAGATGGAGAGGGTGGCGGACGAGTTTGTCAAGGCCTGTGCCGTCAACCTGTAGGTGAAACAAAGCGGTGGGCCCTCCGTTGCTGGCCTGCGTCGTGGTCCCAACATACAACGAAAGGGAGAACGTCCGCGCCCTGGTGCAGGCGATAGAAGACGCCCACGTACCGCGTCTGAGGCTCCTATTCGTCGATGACTCAAGCCCCGACGGCACCGCCGAAGTCGTCAGAGAGATCTCCGAGTCGAGGCCATGGGTGGGCCTCCTCCTTCGGAGCAGGAAGACGGGCATCGGGTCAGCGTACCAGGACGGCTTCAGGGCAGCCATAGCGGAGACGGACGCGGACATCTTGATCGAGATGGACGCCGACCTGCAGCACCCTCCCTCTGCCATCCCAGAACTGATCGAAGCCATCGGCAATGGGGCGGACGTGGCCCTGGCCTCCAGGTACGTCCAGGGGGGCGGGATCTCCGGATGGGGCCGTTTCCGGAGGCTCGTCAGCAGGGTCGCGAACGGCTACACCAGGTTCATGCTCGGGCTCAGGGCGAGAGACACGACCTCGGGCCTGAGAGCCTACAGCCGCAGGTCTGCCAGCGCGATAGCCTCCGCGAACCTCCCGGCCAAGGGGTTCGAATTCCAGGTCGCCTCCCTCTACCTGTTGAAGGATCAGGCGAACGTGGTCGAGGTCCCCTTCGTCTTCGTAAAGCGCACGGCCGGGAAGTCGAAGCTCGGTGTCGGTGACATGGTCAGGTTCTTCTTTGCCGTCGCCAGGATGTCCTTTTCCGGCAAGAGGTTCCGTCCTACAGGAGGGCAAGACAAAAATACGAGGAATCTCGGCGGAAAATCAGATTGAGTACAGAAGCTCCGAAGGAGCCGGTTCCGGCGAAGGTCTTTGCGGCAGCGGTGTATGAATGCGTCAGGTGCGGGACGAGGACCACCCAGGAAGAGCTGGCGAAATTGCCAGAGGTCAAGTGCATCTGCGGATACAGGGTCTTCAAGAAGGCTCGGCCTTCCGTCGTCAAGCAGATCAAGGCCATCTAGCCTCAAGCTAACGTCTCTTCGTCGATTGGCGATTTTTGGCCAACGATTTAATTAGACGTCTCATCAGGCGAGCCCGACTCTTATGCATCTGATGCAAAGCAAAAACAGGGCCGCCATCCTGGGATATGGAGCGTACGTCCCCTACTACAGGCTCCCGACCACCGAGATAGCAAGGGTATGGAAGGGGGGAGGCTCGGGACCGAACATCGAGAAGGCAGTGGCAGGGGTCGACGAGGACACGGTCACCATGGCGATAGAGGCCGCGAGACAGGCAGTGAAAATGTCTGGGGTCGAATCGCTCGGCGCTGTCTTCGTAGGCACGGAGTCGAAGCCCTACGCGGTCAAGCCGACAAGCACCATTGTCGCCCAGGCGCTTGGCCAACATCATACGTTGGCCGCGGACCTCGAGTTCGCGTGCAAGGCGGGGACTGAAGCGATGCAGGTGATAACGGGACTGGTCGGGTCGGGGATGATAGAGGCGGGTCTCGCCATCGGGATGGACACAGCCCAGGGGAGGCCAGGGGACGACCTGGAATACACCGCTGCAAGCGGCGGGGCGGCCTACGTTCTGGGGAAGATGGGCAAGAAGGCGGTGGCAATGATCGACTGCTCCACGTCCTTCGTGTCGGACACGGGTGATTTCTGGAGGAGGGCGCACCAGAGGTACCCACGCCACCTCTCAAGGTTCACAGGGGAGCCTGCATACTTCTATCACATCGAGAACTCGGTCAACACCCTCTTCAAGGAGACGGGGCACAAGCCGTCCGACTTCAGATACGCGGTCTTCCACCAGCCCAACCCAAGGTTCCCAGTGGAGGTGGCCACCAGGCTCGGGTTCACGATGGAGCAGATCAAGACGGGCCTTCTGAACCCCCTGATAGGGAACACCTACGCCGGGAGCTCCCCCATAGGGCTGGCGGCCGTCCTTGACGAGGCCAAACCAGGGGACAAGATACTCCTGGCCAGCTTCGGATCCGGAGCAGGCTCGGACGCGTTCTGCATCGAGGTCCTCGACGGGATAACCAGGACGAAGGGCACGAACACGACGGTGAGGTCGATGATGGAGCGGAGCACCAAGATCGACTATTCGACTTACTCGAAATTCAGGGACAAGCTGGGGAAGTAGGGGTCGGGTGCCAAGGTCAAAGGTCTACGTGAAGTCGGTCGGAATGACGACCGTAGCAGACCACTGGAATGACTCCATCCTCGACCTAGCCGTCGAAGCGTCCCGCGGCGCCCTGAAGGGGCATTCGAAGAAACCAGACCAGATCATCGTCGGGAACATGTTCAGCGCCGTCGGCGCTAGGCAGGAGCACCTGGGGGCGCTGGTGGCGACCGCCCTCGGCTTGGCCGGGATCCCGGCCTTCAAGGTGGAGGCAGCCTGCTCTTCGGGAGGGTCCGCGTTCAACGTGGGGTTCAACCTGGTGAAATGGGGAGCGATCGACTCGGCGCTAGTGGTAGGGGTGGAGAAGATGAGAGACCTCGAGCCAGAAGAGGTGTCTCAGGCCCTGGCGATGGCTGAATCGGCCGAGTACACCCAGTTCGTCGGAGCGACTTTCGCGGCTCTGAACGGTCTCCTCGCCAGATACTATATGGAGCAGCTCGGAGTGACCAGGGACGAGCTAAGCGCCATCCCTGTGATCGACCACGCCAACGCCGTGGCGGCTCCACATGCCCAGTTCAGGAAGGCGATCACCCCGGAGGTCGTTTCGAGGTCTTCGATGATAGCGGACCCGCTGAGGCTCTTCGACTGCGCCCCGGTGGGGGACGGAGCCGCGGCCGTGCTCCTGGTGAACGACAGTGCTGCTTCGGGGACCAAGAGGAAGATGGCGGAGGTCCTGGGGGGGAAGATCTCCACCAACGACTTCAGCATCTATGAAAGGGAGGACATGCTCGATTTCAAGGCGACCAGGCTCGCATTCAAGGGGGCGCTGCAGGAGGCGGGGGTCGCGCCGGGCAAGCTCAGCACGCTGGAGGTCCACGACGCATTCTCGGTGGTGGGGGCGCTCTCTCTGGAAGCCATGGGCTACTCCAAGCGCGGGCAGGGGGCGAAGGACGCGAAGGCGGGGCGATACAGCCGCGGCTCCGACCTCCCCATAAACACCTTCGGGGGGCTGAAGGCCCGAGGGCACCCGGTCGGAGCCACGGGAGTCTACCAGATAGCCGAGGCGTACCTCCAGCTGACCGACCAGGCGGGGAAGAACCAGGTGGAAGGGGCGAAGTACGCGGCGACGCAGAACATAGGCGGGGTCGACACGACGAGCGCTGTCCATGTCTTCGGGAGAGCGGCCTGATTGTCTATCCAGTACTGGAGGATCAGGGACAGGTACTACAGGCTGATAGGGAGCAGGTGCGCCGAATGCGGGGCCGAGTTCTTCCCTCCGCTCTATAGGTGCAGGAAGTGCGGCTCCGAGAGCATCAAGGACAAGGAGATGCCGCGCACGGGCAAGATAATGACGTACACCCATCTGCACGAGCCCCTCCCAGGGTTCGAGGCTCAGGCTCCCCTCTACCTGGCGGTCGTGAAGCTCGACAACGGGGCAAAGGTACTCACGCAGATAGTAGATTCCCCTGACGAGGCAGTGAAGACTGGGGCCAGGGTCCGAGCTACAATACGCAGGGCATTGGTCGACGGGGACTCGGGGCAGATAGTGTACGGGTTCAAGTTCGTGGTCGTCAACTAAGCGCCCCGGCCGGCCGTGATGGTTAAGACCGCTGCGCGCCCAAGTGGCGCGGGCGATGCTTCAGACAGAGGCCACGCTGGCTGTTTTCCTTGGGATAGCGCTCCTTGCCGCGCTGGTGTCGAGGAAAGTGAAGACCCCATATACGACGCTTCTCGTGATCGTCGGGCTCGCCCTGTCCGTCACGCCTGGGAACCTCTTCTCTCCTATCGTCGCCCTCTTCAACAGCCTCGTGAACGGGGGACTCTTCATCGGACTGGTGCTCCCTCCGATTCTCTTCGAAAGTATAATGAGTGTGCGGTCCTCCGATTTCAGGGCCGTCTACAGGCCGGCTCTCCTCATGGCGACGGTCGGAGTGGTCATAGCGACGGTCGTCGTCGGTGTCGTCCTCTGGAAAGTGGTCGGCCTCGACCCTCTTGTCTCGTTCTTCTTCGCTGCCCTCATCGCCCCGACAGACGTGGCGACCGTGCTCGAGATCTTCGCCCGGGTCGAAGTCCCTTCGAGGCTTGCCACCCTGGTGGAGATGGAGTCGATCTTTAACGACGCGACTGGGATCGCCATCTTCACCATAGTCCTGACTTCGGCGGCCGAGTCCACTGTCAAGCCCTTTGCGGCAGTCGTCGACTTCGCCTACGTCCTGGGTGGGGGGGTCCTCGTGGGGCTCGCCGTGGCCTGGGGGGCGCGGCAGATCCAGAGGCAGATAGACGACTCGGTCACCCAGGTGGTCCTCACCCTGGTTGCTGTCTACGGCGCCTACGGCATCGCGTCAGTCCTGGGAACGTCGGGGCTCATCGCCGTCGCCATGACGGGCCTGTTCTACGGGAACTCCATAATGCTCCGCATGGGGAGCGCCCGGATAGCCCAGGCGACTGGGGATTTCTGGGAGATCCTCGCGTTCATCGCCAACGCAGTGGCGTTCTTCTTCATCGGGGTCAGCACGAACTTCTACCAGCTCGCCGTGGGGTTCGGGGCCGTGCTCGTGGCATATGGCGTCGTCGTCATGGCCAGGATAACGTCAGTTTACCCCATCCTCAGCCTGACCAGGGTGGGGGGTTCTTTCATGCCAGCCTCATGGATGAACGTCGCGACGCTCGGAGGCATGAGGGGGGCCCTTGCCATAGTCCTCGTCTCCGTCGTCCCGTCTAGTTCGAGGGCCCAGGTCGCGACGCTGGCGTTCGGCGTCGTAATGCTCAGCATACTCCTCCAGGGGCCGCTGCTTTCGCGCTACGCACGTAACAGGTTCGGACAGCAAGACACGCTCCCTCTTTCTGAGGAGGACGGGGCACCGCCGGGCGGAGCGGGTTCACAGCTTTTATCATCGGCGCCAGAGGCTGGGGAAAAAGATGCAGTTCGATGAAGTGACGAGGATAGCGCAGCAGAGGGGGTTCTTCTTCAAGACGGCGGAGAGCTACCCCAACGCCCCCGCGGGCTTCCTCGATTACGGCCCCCTGGGGGTCGGCCTGAAGAACAGGCTGCTCGAGCTCTGGCGCAGGATGGTGGTCAAGCGGGACGGGATGCTGGAGATAGACGGCGCGCAGATCCTCCCGAGGGCTGTCTTCGAGGCCTCGGGGCACCTCTCGAACTTCACCGACCCCTTCGTCAGGTGCTCGAAGTGCGGCTCCGTCTTCCGCCCGGACAAGCTCGTGGAGGAGAAGACGGGCGAGCAGGTCCCGGAGAAGCTGGGGGACGCCGAGTACGACGCACTGATGGAGAAGTCGGGGGTGAAGTGTCTGAAGTGCGGCTCCAGGCTCGCGGGGACGACCCGCTTCAACATGATGTTCAAGGTCGGTATCGGGCCGGCAGGGGAGGAGGCGTACCTGAGGCCGGAGACGTGCCAGAGCATTTTCGTCGACTTTCCTCTGCTCTTCAAGACCCAGAGGGTGAAGCTCCCGGTGGGCGTAGCACAGGTTGGTAGGAGCTTCAGAAACGAGATCGCCCCCCGGCAGGGACCGATCAGGCTGCGCGAGCTCAACCAGGCCGAGGTGGAGGTCTTCTTCAACCCGAAGAACACCGACGCGCCCAGGTTCCAGTGGGCCTCGCCAGAGGTACTGTCGTTCAGGCTGTCAGACGGCTCCGACGTCAGCTTGACAGTCGCCGACGCCATCGCCAAGGGGATAGTCCCCAACCTGCTAATCGGTCACTATCTGGCGCTGATCACGAGGTTCTACGAAGCTGCAGGGATCCAGCGCGGGTCCCAGAGGCTCAGGGTCCTTTCGGACGAAGACAGGGCATTCTACTCCAGCGCTGCCTACGACCTGGAGGTCAAGGTGTCGTTGGGTTGGCTCGAGCTCGTCGCCTGCAACTACAGAGGGGACTACGACCTGGGGAGGCACGGGAAGGTGAGCGGCACCGATTTCAAAGTGGACGACGGGGGGGAGAAGGTCCTCCCTCACGTCTTCGAACTCTCTCTCGGGGTGGACAGGAGCACCTACGTCGTGATGGAATCGTCGATGAAGGAGGACGGGGACAGGAGGACGATGTCCCTCGAGCCCTACCTGGCGCCGATTCAGGCGTGCGTCTTCCCCCTGGTGAACAAGGACGGGCTGCAGGAGGCGGCCATGAAGGTGGCCTCCGACCTCCGGGAGTCGTTCGACGTGTTCTACGACGAATCAGGGTCCATTGGGAGGAGGTACGCCAGGGCCGACGAGGCGGGCGTCCCCGTATGCCTTACGGTCGACTACGACACGCTGAAGGACGGGGCTGTCACCCTGAGGGACAGGGACACCAGGGAACAGGTGAGGGTGCCCATGACCGACCTGACCTCCAGGCTGGCGGAACTCACGAAGTTCCCTAGATTGCAGGGGTAAGAAGCAGAAGCAGGGCAAGAGAGGCGGCCGCGCCCGCCACGGTCGACATCACGTTGACGACGTTGTTCTCGACGTACCGGGCGCCTTGGGTAGGCCTGGTCCGCTCACCACAGTGCTTCAGCGCTTCCGTTGGCTTCAGGCAGATTATGCAGTATCCCCTGCGCTGGAACGTCGCGCCTATCAGGCTGTCGACGACCGCGCCGGACAGGCCCCCGGCAAGGCAGACGGGGAGAGCTATGAAGGGGTCAGGAAGGATGCCGAGGGCCTCGCTCATTGCTCCGATGACGAGGGAGGCGATTGTCGCCCCCACGAAGCCCAGCAGGGACACCCCGCCCGAAGTGCCAGCCAGTACGGCCCTGGAGGGGTGGGTGATCAGCCTCGGCTTGCCGCGGTTCAGGAGTCCGAGTTCGGTGGCCGCAGTGTCGGCTGCGGAGGTCGAGATAGCTCCCAGGAACATCCCCGCTATCGCGGCGCTCGGGGCGACGATGTTGGTGACAGCCAGTAGAGAAGCCAAACCACCGTTGGCAAGTATGTGGGGCCAGTTCCGCGCCCCTCCCTTTCCCTGGGCTCCCCCTATGTGCCTCTTGTACCCGTACTTGTAGAGGGTGAACGCCACCCCGAGGGTGAAGAACACGGCCACGACGACGAACCATTGGAAGTCCCCCCCGTACATCACTGCGAAACCCACGGTCACGCTCGCCAAGAATCCCCTCGAGTCGATCGTCCTCAGCAGGACTGCGGCAAGGGCGAAGGACACCACTACGAAGAACTCGATGACTCCGGTCACCAGGGTCAGCATCGCGGGCGCGACCTCATGCGGTTCCCGACGCGCGTTTCACGGGATTAAATACGCACCTGAGCGGCTCGAGTCTGTTGCCTCGAGTCCTCTTCGGCGTGAGCCCCATAGGCCTGGGCCATGCGACCAGGGCACTTGTCCTTTTGGAGGAGCTGAAGCGAAGAGGGGCCGAGGTGAGGGTCTTCTCCGGCGGGAGGGCGGCCGACTTCATCAACAGCGTCGGCGTCCCAGCCGACAAGATAGTCGAAGACCCGGTCCCCTGGGTTTCCGGAGGCGAGATGAAGCAGACCTCCCTCTGGTACGTCAGGTCCTGGATCGCGCACAAGAGGACGGTCCCCCGGACCCGGAGGCTGTTCGAGGCATACAGGCCTGACATCGTCGTATGCGACGAGGAGTTCTCGGGGGTCGACGTGGCCGGGGAGAAGGGGTCAAGGCGTGTTTTCATCTCCGATGAGCTCCGCCTCGGTTTCGGGCGGACTTGGCTGGCCCGCAAGATCGAGGGGAGGGTGGAGCGATGGTACGCCAGGCTCCAGGACTCCGTTGACCTCCTGATAGTCCCCGAGTCAGGCGACGACGTCGGGAACAAGAAGTTCGTCGGACCCATCGTGCGGCTTACCAGCGCATCTCCGGAAGAAATCCGCCGGAGGCACGGGCTCCCCCCTGGCAGGGTGGTGTTGTTCGCGATGAGCGGGAGCGGGATAGGAAGGGACCTGGCCCTGAAGCTGAAGGACGTCCTCGGGGCCGATGAAGAGCTGAGGGAGTGCGCCCTCGTCGTGGCGGGCAACCGCGGGGACAGGATCACGGGCGAAAACGTGCTCGACCTCGGGGTCGTCCGAGACAACCAGGACCTCGTCGCGGCGGCCGACCTCGTCGTGTCCACCGCAGGCAAGAGCACCATCGATGAGGCGAAGGCCGCGGGCACACCGATCGTCGCGATACCGATCAGGCACCACGCAGAGCAGGAGCGCAACGCCGCCGCCCTCGGCTACTCGAGCCGTGACGCAGGCAGGCTTGACGAACTGGTCCGGGCCAAGCTCGGAAAGAGGGGAGCCCCGATGAAGTTCTCGGGAGAGGTGAAGGCGGCAGACGCTATCTTTGCTCTGCTCTCGGGCGCGACGGGAAGCCCTATTGTTTCAAACCCGAAAGAGATGAGATAAGCGCTTCCTCCGAAACGGCGGAGGACAGGGCGAGCACGAGACCCTCCCTCCGGGCGAGGTCTACGGCCAGCGGGTCCACCTCCTTGGGCCCGTGGATGACGACGACGCGCGGTTTGAGCTGGGACACCCTGATGGCGACCAGGGGGCTCCTTCCCATGCCAACCTTCGTGAATATCAGGGCCCTTTCCGTGGTCGCGCCGAATATCCTGTAGAAGTCGTACCCCGAAAGGGCGTAGATCGTCTTTATGCTGTCGACGACGGTGTAGCCGTAGAGCTTCACGCTGTCGGGTTCCCCGACAAGGACCGTCGCATCAAGGCTCCTGAGCACCTTCGACGCCTCCACGGGGGTCGTGAATTCCCCGATCGACAATATCGCCTCGTCCTTTTCGCTTGATACAAGCTTCGATACGACCCTCCCTTTCCCCTCATCCAGCCTGACCAGAGCCTCGATGTACTTCTTGACGAACTGCACCCCGGGGGAGGGCCGCCTCCCGCTCTCGTAGTCGCTCAGGACTGAGGCCGAGATGCCGAGGGCGTTCGCCAGGGTGACCTGCCGTATCGTAAGCTTCTCCCTCCAGGCGCGCATCGCCCTGCCGGCGTCGGGGGCGGCTACGACGCTCCCGGCTATCTTCGCAAGAGCCTCGTTGGAAGTCTGTTCCAAGCACTTCGTCCTTTGCAGATGGGGAAATAAGCCTTTAAGCGAACTTCTACCCCACGCGGGCTAAGGAATCCTCGCCAATGAAGAGACCTGTCCCTTTACGACCTGGAGGCCGTCTCTTATTGCCTTCTCGGTCCTAGCCAGACCCAGCTGCCTGACCAGCCTGTCTCCCATCAGCGCGTCTTTCCCGGAGGTGAGCGATCCCAGGGTCCTCTTAGGGTTGAGCGCCAAGATGGTCATCATGCCGTCGACAAGCTCCTGTCCCAGGAAAGAGTAGCACTCCGCAAGCTCGACCCTGGTGACGAGCTCGCCCGCCTTGGCGTTGAGTATTTCCGTCCTGACCTTGGGCCAGGAGGAGCTCACAGCCGCCTTTGAGCCTTCCCGCAGGATGTCATGGAGGACAGAGACCCCCTCGAGCCTGGCACCGCACCCGGCTCGTCCCGCCGCCTCCAGCCCTGCCCCGATGGAAACTCCTTCGAACCTGCTCGGCGCCCCCCTGGAGTTCTCCCGCATCTGCGCCAGGAGATGGCTCGGCGATGGGAGGCATTCGTTTGAAAGCAGCCACGCGTAACCGAACTCGTACGAGGCTGCGAGCAGCCAAAAGTCGGCGCCGACCAGCTCCTTCTTCGCCAGGGCGATTTCGACCCTCCCAAGGATCTTCAACGCAGAAGCCAACCTCGTCCCGCCAGCTTTTTTCGCTGAATCGGCGAACATCGCAGAGTTGGCGGCAGCCCCGGTCGAGAGGACCAAGGAAGAGTCTCTGACCGGCTTTGCCAATGCGATGGACATGGCGCGCTCCGGGTCACGAGGCTTCAACACGTCCTTCTCCGAGACGAAGGACAGGTCCACGAAGGTGTCCCCCATCTTCAGAGATGTCGGAGGGTGCTTGTCCCCTGTCACGACAAGGACGTCGAATTCACAGGAGTACCTCTCTATCCCCCTCGAATTGCATCCGACGACGGCGACCGCTGCGTCCATGTAGGTGTCGAGGATCGGCTCCAGGAAGGTCGATGCAGGCGTGGACTTTCCTTTCAAAATGATGCCCCAGAGACCTTTGCAGACGGGAATCTTCCAACCCGATGGATTTCTTTGGCTCTTGCCGAACTAATTCTTAGGCATACGCATCGAAAAACATGCAATTCATTCAAATCCTCCATAATACCTATATAGGCGGTCGAGGGAGAGTTGCTTGTAAGTATTTCGCTAGTGGTGGATATGTTCGCAGACAAAGACTTCTCGAGACTGATGCGGCTGCAGAAGGCTCTTGACAAGTGTCCTCGCTGCGGGAAGGGGCCCATGATCGTCGACACCGCAGGCGGGGAGCTCTTCTGCGGGGCTTGCGGTTTCGTCGTAAAGGAGAAGATCGAAGAGGTAGGGCCGGAGTGGAGGGCATTCTCCAAGGAGGAGAAGGACGACAGGAGCAGGGGAGGGATTCCAACTTCGATCGCCATGCACGACATGGGGCTCGCCACCGTCATCGGTGGGATAAACAAGGACGCGTCGGGCAAGTCGCTTTCCGCTTCGATGAAGGCCACCGTCGAGAGGCTAAGGACCTGGGACTCCCGCAGCCAGGTGCACGAGCCGGTAGACAGGAACCTCAGGCAGGCTTTCAGCGAGCTGGACAGGCTTTCTGACAAGCTCTCGGTCTCGGACGCGGTCGTGGAAAAAGCGGCATACATCTACAGGAAGGCGCTCGAGAGAGGCTTGGTGAGGGGGAGGTCGATCTCCGCCATCATCGCCGCTTCGCTCTACGCCGCATGCAGGGACACTCAGACCCCCCGGACGCTCAAGGACCTCGCCGCGGTGAGCAACGTGAAGAAGAAGGACATCGCGAGGTGCTATCGCCTGCTTCTGAAAGAGATGGACATCAAGATGCCGGTGGTGGACCCCACGAAGTGCATCTCCAGGATAGCTTCGAAGGCAGGGCTCTCAGAGAAGACGAAGAGGAGGGCGCTGGAGATACTGAAGCGGGCTGAGGAGACCAGGATATCCGCAGGGAAGGACCCCATGGGACTGGCAGCGGCGGCGCTCTACGTCGCGTGCACCCTCGAAGGGGAGGACAAGACGCAGAAGGACGTTGCCGAGGCGGCGGGGGTCACCGAGGTAACGATAAGGAACAGGTACAAAGGGCTCAGGTCAGCGCTCGGAATATAGAGTTTTACCCTTTCCTTCGCGCCGCTTCTTTCTCGCGGAATCACTTGGCCGCCCGAAGAGCGGACAGTACCGCCTTCTCGAAGCCCTTCAGGTCGCTCCGTTCACTCGCCTGCCTGTAGATCTCAGCCGGGTCGGCGTCCGTGTAGGCGCGGACGAGCCTGTTCCGCAGAGCCCTCCGCTTCTTCACCTGTTCTACAACGCCCCTCCCTAGCGACTTTTCCATGGAATCGATGAGCGACTCCTCGTCTCCCACGATTCTCTCCCCGATGTCTTTGTAGAGGACCCTCATCGCGTCCAACTCCGCCTCGCTCACGATCTGGAGTCGCCGTTCCGTGGCGTCCATCGTGAGCCTGTCTGCGCTCCGGTATGCTTCCTCAGTCTTAGGGAGAGACTTCGCGATGAGGTCCGAAATCTCCTCGATGAGGGCCAGTCTCTTTCGGATTCTCTCTTCGTCCAAGGGTTCACCTATGTCGTGAGGTGTGCGAGCGTCGGGGCGAAGTCGTTCCACTTCTCGGCTACCTCGGCGCCCATCGCGCGCAGTTCCCTCTCGTCCCTGACAAAAATCACCTTCCCCTCGCGCAGGACCCGGCTTTGCAAATCGAGTGGGAGGCCGTTCAGGACCTGAATGTCTATCTTGATGCTCCGAAGCGCTCCACGGTCGGCGACGGCCGCCGCGTAGGTGAGAAGATCGCTCCCTTGTGGATCTCTGAGGGCCAGTGCGACGTCCACGTCCACGAAGTCAGGCTCCCTCCTCGCATAGCTTCCGAAGATAATGACCGCAACCACGTTCTGGTCGTCCTTCGCCTTCGCGGTCAGCGCGTCCAGCGCGCCTTGTATGGCGTCCTCGGTCGCCAGCCATTGAGTGACAGCAGTCTCGACTGCCCTGCTGATCGACCCCCTCCCGTAGCCGAATCTCTTCATCGCCTTCTCGCGAAGTTGCGCGTCTAGGGGGTCGGGAATGTAGACTTTGGTCTCAGCCATCTCTAGAGATTTAGGGACAAAGGTATAAAGCTCTTTCGGACTAGATTAAGGGCATCACCGGCGAACAGGAATTTAGTCGAGGGAGAGGGGGAGCTTCCTGACGATGTCCAGGAACGGGAGCTTCTACGTCGCCACATGCGCGCAGCTGTACGAGGTGGTGGACGACATCTCCAAGATGGAGTTTGGTGAAGGCCTTGCAACTCTGACGCCTGACAGGCTGTCCGCCAGGACGGGCCAGAGCCTGGCGGTCACGGCCGGGTTCCTGAAGGAACTGATGGAACTGATGAAGACCTACGCCTTTGCCACCAGCGGCAAGAGATTCCTGTACCCTCCTGTCTTCAGCTGGAAGCGGAAGACGAGAAGCTGATAAACGACGCGGAAGCATTCCTCAACGCCTTTGGCATGAGCATGAAGGGGGAGGGCGGAGCGAAGCAGGTGGGGTACGCGATAAGGCGTTAGCTACTCTCTTCTCTAACCAGGCGCTCGCTGCCCCGCTTGGCTGTTTCGTCCCGCCTGTAGAGGGCCGGGAAGTTGGACGAAAGTATGTCGACATACTTGGCCGTCTCTTCGTCGTTCATGAACTGGAACATGTATCTCCCTGAATACGGTTCGGGCGGGCCTTCCCTCCGCAGGAACTCGATGTGGATGAGGGGGTCTCCCTGGTTTATCGTGATCGGTGTCCTTTCATTGCTGAGGTTGACGAGCTCAAGAGCGAGCCTCCCGACGAAGCCGCTGTGGACCTTCACCGAGTTAAGGAAAGAAAGGCCCAACCTCCCGAACTTGCTCTTGGACGTCAGGTGGGCGACGCAGTCCGGAGGGGTGAAGATTATCTCCTTCGATATCATGTTCCTGTGCTCGAGGTAGTGGAGCGTCCTGTCTTCTCTCACCGTGAGCACGTACCCGTCCCCGTCGAACGCCCCTTCGTCCGATGGGTAGATGCAGCCGTATTTCGCCACGAGCTCCCTCAGGATGGGAGCGCCAAGGACAGTCATGCGATGTCCCCACCCTCGCCGGAGATGCGGTTAAAGTCGCCTGAGGAATCCCCTGAACGCCACCTGACGAGCTTCTTCACCCCGAGGTACGCGACGACGATGAAGCTCACTAGGCCGAACAGGAAGAGCAGGTCGAGGTCGACGGCGTACTGGCCTACGAACTCCGTGGTGCTCGAGTTCCAGGGGATGCCGTAGGCAGCCTGGCCGAAGAATGAAAAGACGCTCCCGAAGAAGTCCACCCCCCAGTGGGCCAGGAGGGCGACGTGGAAGCCGTACTTCACGTAAAGGTAGCCCAGCACAAGGCCACCATAGATCGCCTCGGGGAGCTTTCCTATGTCCCAGCTCCCGCCTCCGCAGACTACGTGGCATGCGCCGAAGGTGACGGCGCTGAACCCCGTGGCCGCCCAGATGATTATGGACGCGCCGCTCCCGACAGCGAGCCCTTCTATCGCCTTCGAGGGTCTCCACAGGGCGGCGAGGGCGCTCTTCCACGGCCTGCTGAGGGAGAGGATGAAGGCGACGAGGCCGATGAGCAGCACCCTGAACCCTAGCTCCTCCGCTAGTGGGGCGTAGGCGAAACCGATTAGCAGTTCGAGCGGATCCCCCGCGAGCCCACCAATAGGGGTCCCCGTGGCGGAGACGGCGACGTCGATCATGGCGGCCGTAAAGTTCAGGAACCCTATGGACAGTATGATCACGAGGAACGGACTGGACGTGAGGGTTCCAAACCCCTCTTTGAACGACTTTGAGATGGCCCTGGTGGGGTTCTCCCGCTGTACCCATGAATACAGAAGAAAAGCAGCGTAGACAACGGTCAGGACGGCGAAGGCCACCCCCGCGCCGACGACCAGAGGAGTCGTCTGGAGCGCCGGGCCGATCCAGAGGTAGGGACGGATCAGGGATGAGGCTGTGAAGTTCTGAGAGAGCCTCCCCGAATACACCGAGTAGGCCCCGGCGGGGAATGCGAGGGCGACGAGCGCGACTGTGAACGTCAGCAGGATGATGAAGACGCCCAGAAGGACGGTCCTTCCGACATTGTTCGTGCCCCCGCTATTACTCGCATCCATCTTCAGCCCTTCCTTTCATCCGGCTGGTTCTCCTTCTCGAAGTAAACCGTTCCCGTGTACCCGCACTTCGGGCAGTGGTAGTTCATGGGCACCAGCCAGCCACCGATGCCCCCGGTCCCCTTCAGCGGGGCCAGGCACTTCGGGCAGAGCTTTGTCGCGGGTGCGAACGGGCTACGCCTCGCGATCGTCGGTTCCCTTTCCTTTGGCTCGTCCTGGGGCTGCACTGATGCCGCGACCCTGGCGGCGCCCTTAAAACCGTTAGAGGACATTCCGCCTACATCGTATGGCCACGGAGAACTGCTACGCCTGCGGGGACAAGATGATCCAGATACAGGCCTGCAAGTTCATGTGCCCGCAATGTGGCGCCATTTTGGACTGCGAGGACGTCTCCGGCCTCCCCAGATGACTGGGCTTCTATTCCGCCCTTGGGGGTTTTTCCTTCTCGAAGATTCGGAACGCTTCGTCCACGCTCTTCCCATCATGGACCACGCCCCGGACCGCCTTGATCATCCCCGCAGGGTTCGACGACTGGAATATGTTCCTCCCCATATCCACCCCGACGGCGCCTTCCGAAGTGGCATCGTGAGCGAGCTGGAGCGCCTCTCTCTCAGGGAGCTTCTTTCCACCTGCGATTATGACAGGAACAGGGCAGCCGTCGATTACCTTACGGAAGTCTTCGCAGTAGTACGTCTTGACGATGCTGGCCCCCAGCTCCGCCGAGATCCTGCACGCCAGCCCCAGGTACCTGGCGTCCCTGGCCATCTCTCTACCGACCGCCGTTACCGCCAGGACTGGCATGCCGTATCTCTCCCCTTCGTTTACCAGTTCGGCCAGGTTCGCGAGGGTCTGCCTCTCGTTGGGAGAACCGACGAAGACAGAAACTGCGACGGCGGACGCGTTGAGCCTGAGCGCCTCCTCGATTGATGTGGTCACAACCTCGTCCGAGAGTTCCTTGAGGATGCTGGTCCCCCCGGATGCCCTGAGAACTATGGGGAGGGACTCGCCTGGGTCGACCGAGGTCCTGAGGATCCCCCTCGTGAGCATGAGCGAGTCCGCATACTGGAGGAGGGAGGTTATCGTCTTCCTTGGGTTCTCGAGCCCGGTCGTCGGCCCCTGGAAATATCCGTGATCTATGGCGAGCATCACAGTCCTCCCGCCCTTCATCAGCCTCGAGACCCTGTTCTGAAGTCCCCAACTCATTGATTGGACGCCTTCCGCGACGGCCTTGCCATTTTAAACATGAGCAGCGTCCCCTAGGGCGAAATCAAGACCTTCATCGAGCGACCACTGGCGGCGGCTTCCACCGCGTCGCCGAAATTTGACAGTGGGAACCTGTCAGTTATCAGGCGGCCGAACTCCGGGTTCGAGTCGAGTATTCCTATGGTCTCCCGTGCATCCGCGTCGGTGGCCCCATAGCTCGTGACGATCTGCTGCCCCGAGTTGTAGAGGTCGCTTATGTCGTAGCCCAGTACAGAGCCCTTCGGCGGGACTCCGAAGAGGAGGACCCGTCCGCCTTTGCGGACAGAGGTCAGCCCCTGGATGATGGCGTCCTTGCTCCCCGAAGCAATTATTGCGAGGTCCGCCCCCCTCCCCTGAGACTCCGACTTCACCCTGCTTTGCACGTCCCCCTTTGCGTCCAGCACAAGCCCCAGGTGCATCCTTTCGGCGAAGTCGAGCCTCGCTCTGCTGACGTCGGTCAACATGACTTTCACTTCCATCGGCTCCAAGAGCAACGCGTGCATCAGCCCGACGGGACCAGCGCCTGCGATGAGCACCGTCTCCCCGGATTTGGCGTGAGTGCGAATCGCCCTAAGGCAACAGGCGACAGGTTCGATAAGCGCTCCCGTCTCGAAGCTCATCTCGTCCGGCAGCCGCAGGACCCCGCCCTTGGACACGTTCCAGCTCGGGACCCTGAAGTACTCTGAGAACCCGCCCGGGTCGATGTTGCTCTTCCTGTACATGTCGCACATGGTCTCGCTCCCTGACCTACAGTAGTAGCATTCGTAGCAGGGCACGTGGTGATGAGGAAAAACCCGGTCCCCTTCCTTGAAGCCGTTGACGCCCTCACCGACGGCATACACGACCCCGACCGCCTCATGCCCCAGGACCGGCATCGACGCCGTGTACTCCCCCCGCATCTTCTCGAGATCTGTGCCGCAGAGGCCGCACGCTTCCATCTTCACCACCAGCTCTCCTCGGCCCGGTGAAGGGACGTCTAGCTGCGTGAGCCGTGCCTTTGTCCCGCCGTCTCTGTCCTGAGCCAGGACTATCGACTTCACTCTCTGCGTCCGCCGCCACAGGGCCGATATAAGGGAGAAGCGGCCAAACTTCATAACCTGTCACCGACGCTAGCACAAGCTCACGAGGACCTGACCAAATTTGGGGCTACCAGAGAAGATCAAGAAGATAGAGGACGACATACACAGGACTCAGGTCAACAAGAAGACAGAGCACCACATCGGCCTCCTCAGGGCGAAGCTCGCCAAGCTCAGGGCAGAGCTCGAGGAACAGCACGCGAGGAAGACCGGCTCGAGGCAGGGCTACGACGTCAAGAAGTCTGGGGACGCGACTGTGGTGCTGATCGGGCTCCCGAGCGTAGGAAAGTCGACGCTGCTGAACAGGCTTACAAACGCGAAGTCGAAGGTCGCAGCATATCAGTTCACGACGCTCGAGGTGGTCCCCGGGGTGATGGAGCATTCGGGGGCGAGGATCCAGGTGCTCGACCTCCCGGGCATAATCAAGGGGGCGTCTTCGGGGAGGGGGCTCGGCAGGAGGGTACTGGCGGTGGCGAGGAGCGCCGACCTTGTGCTCTTCATCGTCGACGTCTTCCAGCCTGAGGCGAGGGACCTCCTCGAGAAGGAGCTGAGGTCCACGGGCTTGAGGGTGGACGAGCGCCCACCCAGCGTCGTGATAGAGAAGTCGGACACGGGTGGGATCAGCGTCACCTCGCAGGTCAGGCTCACTAAGATCACCGAGGAGCTGGTGAAGGACATACTCAGGGTCTACGGCATGAACGGGGCGCGGGTTGTGATCCGCCAGGACATAGACGACCAGCAGCTTGTGGACGTCCTTTCGGGGAACAGGGTGTATGTCCCCTCGTTGACCGTGATGAACAAGATAGACCTTGTCAACGCGGGCTTCACCGCAGAGCTTTCGCGCAAGCTCCCCTACGCCTTCGTCCCGGTGTCGGCCGAGGCGGATGTCAACATACAGGCGCTAAGGGAGGAGATCTACAAGAGGCTCGACTTCGTCAGGATCTACATGCGCCGGAGGACCGGGGAGACAGACTTCGAAGAGCCCATGATGATGCGCGGGGGCGCCACAATCGCCGACGTCTGCGACAAGGTGCACCGAGGGATGAAGGACGAGTTCCGGTATGCCCAGGTCTGGGGGAAGAGCGTGAAGTTCGGCGGGCAGAGGGTAGGGATGACCCACAGGCTCGAAGACCAGGACGTCCTCACGATAGTTACGAGATAGTCTAGGGCCCCCCAGCGATGGGACGGCTCAACGGGGAGATACGCGACAGGGAAAAGATCTTCCGAGGCCTCGAGAGCGCGGACAGCCCGATACTCAAGGGGTATCAGATATTCCACAACTACATCCGACCGCACGAGGGACTCGGAGGGGACACGCCAGCCGACCGAGTGGGAATCAGGATTGGAGGCGAGGACAAGTGAGCCACCCTGATTCAGAACGCGGCCCGACACCAAACGAAATCGAACAGGGAGATGAACCAAACGTAGACAAAACAGAACCGATCCTCAACACGCTTTTATACTCGGACGCGGCCAAGAACAATGTACCATGGCCACGCAGTCTGACATGGCATTGATTCAGAACATACTGCAGTTCATAGGCGTTTTCGTGTCGTTTTCAATCGCATATGTGTCGTACAGGGGAGTGAAACAGACAGAGAGCTCTTCCCTGCTGAGGCTCGCCACCGCCTTCGTCTTCTTGGGATTCGGCTTCCTGGTAGAAGGGATGGTGGGGCTCGGACAGCTGGTCCCGTCTCTGCCCCTGTCGACCACCACCATAGTCATCGGGGGCCTCCTCCTTGAGACCACAGGCTACTTCTTCCTGGCGTTCTCTCATGCGGTCGACGTGATGCTCGCGAAGAGGTTGGGGGCAGCGCTACTCGTCTTTCCTGTGATCACGCTTTCCGGCGCCCAAATCCAGGACATACTGGGTATCTTGTCGTTCTATTTCGTTCTCTACGGCGTCGTCGAAACGGGGTATTCGTACGCCAGGACGAGGAAGCCTGACACGCTCCTCATCGCGCTCGGACTCTCACTGATAGGGGTAGGGACGTTCTTCCAGTGGTTATCACTATTGTACCAATATGTTGGGGTTCTTTCACTATTGCAGATTATACTCCAGGAGATGGGTCTGTTGATATTGTTCACGCCCGTGTTGAGGTTCACAGTGGGAGGAGTCAAGGTAAATGGCCCAATATAGGACCCAGGTCAGGATAATCGCCGACGTGCTCAGCACCGCCAGGGACCAGAACACAGAGGGCAACGGGGTCGGTGTCACGACCCTCCTCAGGAGGGGGAACATGTCCTACGGCAGGATGTCGAAGCTCCTCTCCGAGCTCGTCGGCTCCGGGCTGCTCCTTGAGCTGAGCGGGGAGAAGATATCAAAGTACATGATATCCCAGAAGGGGATACAGTTCCTCGTTGCCTACTCTTCCTTCGAGGAGTTCGCCCAGTCTTTCGGCCTGCGCCTGTAGCCCCTGTCCGGCGAGGAATTCGGGAACGCGTTTATACTCTGAGCGGCCCGGCCAGACGCGATGATCGGCATCGCAGGGGCAGGGAAGATAGGAGCCCAGTCGGCGCTTGAAATCGCTTCGATGGGGCTAGACGACATAGCGATGGTGGACATAATCCCCGGCCTGGCCCAGGGGGAGGCGCTCGACATAAGCCACAGGCTCTCGGACGCCGGGATCGACGTGGACGTCAACGGGTCGGAGGATTTCTCGACCCTGAAGGGCGCGAGCCTCGTGGTGATAGCCGCCGGGATGGGGAGGAAGCCCGGGATGACGAGGATGGACCTCCTCAACAAGAACGCCGGGATAATAGCGTCAGTCACCAGGGAAGTAGCCAAGAACGCGTCCGATTCGGTGCTGCTCATGATGACCAACCCCATGGACGCGATGACTTTCGTCGCGCTGAAAGCGTCAGGCTTTCCAAGGGAAAGGGTCGTCGGCCAGGGCGGCCTCCTTGACAACTCCCGGTTCAAGTACGTGCTCTCCAAGAAGCTGGGCGTCTCGCGGGGCTCGATTACGTCGCTCGTCCTGGGGGAGCACGGGGAGAACATGATACCCATCGCGAGCCACACGTATGTGAGCGGCGTCCCCCTCACCACGCTGCTCTCCGAAGAGGAGATCCAGCAGGCGATAGACGACACGCGAAAAGTTGCGGCGGAGGTCATAGCCAAGAAGGGAGCCACGGTGTTCGCACCCGGGAGGGTGGTGGCGCGGATGGCCAAGGCCATAGTGGACGACACCAAAGAGGTCGTCCCGGCATCGGCCTACCTGCAGGGGGAATACGGCATCAACGGGATATGCATAGGCGTCCCTCTCAAGCTGGGCAAAGGGGGGATCGAGAAGATATACGAGCTCAAGCTCTCGGACAAGGAAAGAGACTGGTTCAACAAAGGGGCCGACACGCTGAGGGAAGCCGTCTCGACCCTCTCCATCTGAAAAAGCTAAGAACCATCGTCGTCGGCCGTCGAACCAGTTTTGCTTGTAGTGGTGCTGCTGAAGGGGGTGCCGGCACGGACTACCCAGGCCGTCACAGTCGGAGGGGTGCTGAACCGCGAAGCCATGGACCTGGTCCTCAACCCTCACGATGCCAAGGCAGTCGAGGCGGCGGACTACCTGAAGCGGAGGGTGGGAGGGAAGGCCGTGGCCCTCAGCATGGGACCTGACATGAAGCTCGTCCCCCTGATGAAGCCGCTCTTCGACGCTGAGGTGCTTGGGATCGACGAGGAATACGTGCTCAGCGACAGGAAGATGGCTGGTTCCGACACCCTGGCCACGTCCTACGCCGTCGCCCTCGGGGTCAAGAAGCTTGTCGAAAGGCACATGGCGCCCATAGAAGAAGTGGCCAAGGCCATACGAACGACCGGATATTCGGATTCGGTCAGGGCGAAGGCCGCGGAGCTCTACAGCGCTAACCTGCTCCCGAACCGGGTCTACACCGAGCTCCCTTCGATAAGGGACAGCATAGTGCACAGGTTCCTTGACGGAAGGATAACGACCGAAACAGCGCTCGCCGAGCTCGCCGCCGAAAAGGAAAGGGTGTCGAAGTTCGTCGTCGTCGCAGGGATAAAGACGACCGACGGCGAGACAGGGAGCGTGGGCCCCCAGGTGGCCGAAGGGGTCTCGGAGCTCCTCGGCAGGGTCCTCCCTCACGCCACCTACGTCGAAGACTTCGAGGTGGATCCGGAGGCAAGCACCATGGTGTCTGAGAGGAAGATCGGATATCTTTCGCAGAAGCTCGAGATGCAGCTCCCGGCGCTCCTTACGATCTCCACCGAGTACAGGCCCAGGTCCGCCCCGGCGGCGACGCAGGACCAGGTCAGGGCGAACAGCTACAGAGGGAAGGTCTTCCAGGCGTTCAAGTGGACCGCCGACGACCTCGGCGCAGACTCGAAGCGGCTAGGCCTGGTCGGCTCACCCACGATAGTGGGGGCCGGCGTGGACGTGGGTAAACCCCCGGTCCAGAAAGCAGTGGGCTCTACCCTGGTGTTCCTGAAGGCGACCGACCCCTTTGACTTCGAGGGGAAGAAGTTCGGGCCGTTCGCCCAGGGGGACCTCACCACGGGGCTCCCCGAAGGGGCGGTCTCCACCCTGAAATCCGGCGGCGCCGTGGGCGCCTTCGGCTACGAGATGCTTGCTGAGGAGCTCCTGGCATGAGCGAAGAGCCGACCGGGGTCTGGGTGTACCTTCAGCACACGCGGTCGAAGCTGACGGGGGATTCTCTCGAGCTCCTGGCGGCTGGCCGAGCGGTGGCCGAAAAGCTCGGGCAGGAGGTGACGGGGGTCCTGCTCGGGAGCGGGCTCTCCGACCTCGCAAATACCGCGGTGCTGCACGGGGCGGACCTCGTCCTACTCGTCGATTCCCCCGCCCTCGAGCCCTACTTCAACCTCGCCTACGTGGACGCCATCTACGGCCTGGTGAGAGAGAGGCGGCCCTACGTCTTCCTCTTCGCCGCCAACGAGGTGGGCAAGGACATAGCGGCAAGGGTGGCCTTCAAGGTGCCGACCGGCCTCGCGACCGACAACGTCCAGCTCGCGGTCGAAGACTACAACAACCCGGCCCTCGGGCAGTTCAAGAACTTGCTAATCCAGGTGAGACCCGACTTCGGGACCAGGCTGGCCAGGATCTATACCCCCCGCCACAGGCCCCAGATGGCGACCGTGAGGCCCGGGAGCTTCTCGCCCCTCCCAGAAGACACGACGAGGATGGGCAAGATCGAGAAGGTCGGCTTCCAACCTCCCGCCTATCCTGCCAGGGTGACCGAAGTGGTCGAACTCCCGCCCCCGGTCCCCGACCTGGCGGGGGCCGACGTGGTCATCAGCCTAGGCCTGGGGGTCCTGAAGGACGGCTCGGGGAAGCCGAGGGACCCCAGGGAGGCGTACCAATATGCGATGGAGCTCAAAGGGGTGCTGGAGCAGAAGCACAAGTTGAAGACAGAGATCGGAGCGTCCCGCGCCCTGATCTACGCCGAGGTGAAGGCGCTCGAAGGGGTCATAGGCAGGTCAAACCAGGTGGGGCAGACGGGGACGACGGTCAAGCCCAAGGTGTACATCGCGGTCGGGATAAGCGGGGCGCTCCAGCACAGGGTGGGGATGCAGAACTCGTCGAAGATCGTGGCGATAAACCTGGACCCTGAGGCTCCCATCCTGAAGTTCGCCCACTACCCCATAGTGGGGGACCTGTACGAAGAGCTCCCCAAGCTGACCAAGGCGCTGGGAGGTGGCGGCGTCGCCTGACTACGACGTCATAGTAGTGGGAGCTGGGCCCGCGGGCTCGGCAGCGTCCCTCGCCCTGGCGAGAAAGGGGGTGAACGTGCTGATGCTCGAGAAGGGGAGGATCCCCGGCGAAAGGAACATGACAGGCGGCGTCGTCTACGGAGACTTCCCGGACGGGTGGGGCCTCATCGGCCTTGTCCCTGGCTTCGAATCTATGGCCCCGCTAGAGAGGCGCATCGTCTCCCATGAAGTCGTCGTCCTCGATAAGCCTGACTACGCCCGCGGCAGGACCAAGTACTACAGGCTGTCGAAGTCCTCCCTCGCGGCCCGGGCCGGGATATTCCCAATGTCTTTCGACACAGGGCACGACTACTCTGTACTCAGGCGTCCCTTCGACCGCTGGTTCGCCAACCTCGCGGTCCAGGCCGGGGCCATGCTTTCCACCGAGAGCTCGGCGGAGAGCCTCATCAAGGAGGGGGGCTCCGTCGTAGGCGTGAAGACCTCGAGGGAAGAGCTCAGGGCGAAGCTCGTCATCGACGCGTCCGGGGTCACGTCCACCCTGGTCGCCGAGGCCGGGCTCAGGGAGCCGCTCACGCCGAGGCAGCTCTATCACGGGATCAAGCGGGTCTACACCCTCCCCTCCGACCAGATAGAGAAGAGGTTCAGGGTCAAGCCTGGGGAGGGGAGGGCAGTCTTCTTCCTCGGAGAGTTCATGCAAGAGATGGGGGGCGGCGCCTTCGTCTACACCAACAGAAACACGCTGTCTGTGGGTTTGGTCGTTTCCCTCGACTCGATGATACGGAGGACGACGGAGCACTTCGACAAGGTCGGCAAGCTGCTCGACGTGCTGGACGCGTTCGAAGAGCACCCCATGGTGGCGGAGCTCCTGGCCGGTGCCCAGCCGCAAGAATATTCGGCCCACAACATACCGAAGGGGCACAAGGCCATCTTGAAGCAGCCCTACTCAGACGGCTTCCTCGTCACCGGGGACGCCCTCGGGGCGTTCGTCAAGATAGGGCCCATGATCGACGGCATGAGGAGGGCGGTGACGTCCGGCATGATGGCCGCCGCCGCTTACCTCGAGGCGAGAAGCTCCGGGTCTTTCAGGGGGAGGAACCTCTCGAGGTACAGGGAGCTCCTGAGCCCCATCTACGAAGACGTGTCCAGATCTGGCCGCGACGGCTTCATCTCGGAGAGCTCGTTCACATATCACACCCTCCCGCGGCTATTATTCACGACGGGGCTCATGGCGAGCGAGTACAGGTTCGAGGCCGGGAGCCACCCCGCGCCCCAGAGGGGGGCGACTGCCAGGGTCCAGGAGGAGACGAGCCTGCTCGCCTACGACGAAGACGAATCATATTCGCACATAAAGGTCGACGCCGGGCTCGCTTCGAAGTCGCTCACCAAGCCCTGGGTCCCCGCATGCCCCACCAACTGCTACACCATCTTCACCCCGAAGGGGGTCTTCGCCTCGTTCAGGGACCTCTACGAGCACAACCTCGCCGCCTCCGGGGACAAGAAAAAGGCGTTCGCCCAGACGATCGAGGACGTGGCTGCCGCCCAGCTGCGCTTTGACCATGTCGCCTGCGTCGGGTGCGGGACATGCGGCGCCATAGGGCCCCCGGAGATGGTGACGTTCAACCACGAGCGAGATGGCCACGGGGTAAGGTACAAATTCGGCTAAATCTCCAAACAAATATTACGACCGCTAGGTGGCCCCGCGCGTTGGCCATGGACCAGTACTTCGACTTCGAAAAGGAAGGGGTCATCAAGACAAAGGCGGGTCGTGGGCTGATCCCGCTCAAGCCGATCAAGCCTTGGGCCTAGCAAGAGGTGCAAGATGTCCCACAACTACTTCGAAAGGCTCGACAGGACGGTGAGGCTGCACCAGGAATGGCGGACAAAGGAGTGCCTCAACCTGATCCCCTCGGAGAACAGGGGGAGCAATCAGATGCGTTCCATGTTCCTATCCGACCTGGGGAACAGGTACAACGCCCCCGACAAGTTCTACAGGGGTACCAAGTATGCCGACGAGCTCCAGTCCCTTGCGGAGGAGCTCGCGAGGAAGGCTTTCGGCGCCAGGTACGCGGACGTCCGCCCGCTCTCCGGGCACACGGCTGACATGGCAGTCCTCCTCGCCCTCACCCGCCGGGGGGAAAAGGTACTATCGGTCCACCCCGACAACGGCGGGTACCCGGGAATCACCCATCTCGGGCTCGGGTCCCTGCTTCAGCTCGAGAACCACTACTTCGCCTATGACGACAGGGCGGTGAACATAGACGTCAGGGAGTCAGCCTCTCTGATAAAGAAGGAACAGCCCAAGGTCGTATTCTTCGGCGCCAGCTTCATCCCCTTCCCCCACCCCGCCAAAGAGCTGTCCGCCGTCTCCGAGGGGACATGCGTCTACGACGGCTCGCACGTCCTCGGGCTCATAGCCGGGGGGGAGTTCCAAGACCCGCTCCGCGAGGGGTGCTCCCTCATGATAGGGTCGACCCACAAGAGCCTTCCCGGCCCGCAGGGGGGGATGATCCTCTCCAACAACGAAGAGGTCTTCTCGAAGGTCTCGGGGAAGATACACCCTGGTATCGTGGACAACATCCACCTCGACAGGGTCGCAGCGCTCGCAGTCGCCCTGATCGAGATGATCCAGTTCGGCAAGCCCTACGCCCAGGCAGTGGTCAAGAACTCGCAGGCGCTCGCGAAGGCCCTGGTCGCCGGGGGGGTCAAGGTGCGAGGCGCCTCCGCGGGGTATTCGAAGTCGCACCAGGTGCTGCTCGACTACGACCCCGAAAGGCTCAAGCTCATCGCAGCCAGGCTCGAGCAGGCGAACATAATCGGGGACAACGGAGGCAGGCTGGGGACTTCGGAGCTCACCAGGATGGGGTACGGCCCGTCGGAGATGGACACCGTTGCCGAGCTCGTCGCCCTGATCGTGCTGGGGAAGAAGCCCCCCGACTTCGTCCAGAAGAAGGTGAAGTCCCTGGTGAAACAGTTCCAGCAGCCGAGGTTCGTCCTGACGTCCACCCCCAAGCCGTTTGATTAGGCGGAGCGTACCTGGCTAGAACAATGTTCCATGTCGGTATATAATTAGATTGACTTTCGCTAACGCGATGGGGCGACGAACCGGGGGACTTGTAACTGGTCATCTCTAAGGGCCCGAGAATCTCTTCACGTGTCATCGTCATGATAATCATCGTGGTCGCGGCGCTCCTTACCGCGACCGCCCTGGGGTTCTTCAGCTACTCATCCCAGAACGTCCAGCGTTCAGCCGTATCAGCGACCAACACCAACGCCCAGGTCGAGGTGCACGACCTGGCGAACATACTCGCGTCGAAAATGGTGTCGATCACGGACAACCTGGGGGTCCTTTCGGCGTCCCGCCCGGTGATGGCGCTCAACGCGACCGGCGCGCAGCCGCTCCTGGATGCGGCGCAGACGACGACTAGCAATTTCACGACTGCCTATTCCTTGTTCAACGCGAAGGGGAGTCCGATCGCCTCGAGCAACGAGACAAGCCTGCGGGCCGCCTCCGGGCAAGTTCAGGCGAACTTCAGCCAGGCAGCCTTCTTCAAGGGGGCCGAGAGCGCCGGAACGGCCTTCACCGACCCGGAGTATTACTCCGTCGCTTCGAACAGCACGTTCATCGTCATCTCGCAGCCGGTCTACGAGTACTCGTCTGGGGCGAAGGCCTTTGCGGGGGTCCTTGTCGGCGGGGTCAGTTTCACCAGCCTCGTCAAGCTCATCAACGGCCAGCTGGCCCCCCAGGTGCAGGGGAGCATCGGGGTCGTCGACTACAAGGGGACGGTCTTGTACGGGAACCCGAGCGCCAACGAGGGGGAGAACCTGTTCAGCCCCTACATCCGGTCCCTGGTGGAAACCGCGCTCCCAGGTCCCGGCACGGGGCAGTTCTACGGCTTCATCAACGACTCGCTGAGCGGAGCGCCCGCCCTGAGCGATTTCGCGGTCAACGGCATTACCATAGCCCTGGCGAGTGCGCCGATCACCTACGGCCAGGTCCTCGGCAACCTCACAGACCAGAGGCTCTTCGCCGCGGTGTACGTCACGGCTCCGAGCACCCTTGCCGCCGGGCAGGCTGGAGAGATCACTCAGCTCCAGTTAGCCACAGGGTCGTCGATCTCCGGCATCGTCGGGGCGGCGGTGATAAGCTCTGTCGTCGTGCTTAGGCGGAACAGGGCACTCGGGAAGGTCGTGAAGGAAAAGACGGCCGAACTCGAGAAGAGCCTGAAGACCTCCGAGCTCATGCAGGACATACTCACGCACGACATCAGGAACTACAACCAGGTCTCACTCTTCAACATAGAGCTCCTGAAGGGCGAAATCGCCGACGGCGGCTCAAACTTCGACAGAGCACAGACCATGACCTTCGCCGACTCGGCCTTGAGAGCGATCGAAGGATCGACCAGGCTTGTGGAAAAGGCGAAGACCCTCGGAAGGATAGCGTCAGACCGGCAGGTCCGCCTGCGCCCAATCGACCTGGGCGCGGCGCTGCAAAGCGCGATCAACCTGGTGGCCGAGGCGAACCCGAAGAAGTCACTAAAGGTGACTGCGAGCATACAGCCCGATGCCAGGGTGCTCGCTGACGACCTGCTGGGGGAGGCTTTCGCAAACCTGCTTTCGAACTCGGTCCGCTACACCGAACGGGACGAAGTGAATGTCGAGATTTCGGCAGAGGAGGTTACGCTGGAAGCTCCGGAGAAGAAGCTCTGGAAGGTGACCTTCGCAGACCATGGAAAGGGGATCCAGGACGACCAGAAGCAGGAACTCTTCTCGCGCTACCTGAAGACGGCCCAGGGCTCCGGGCTCGGGCTTTCAATCGTGTACGCCCTGGTGGTGGAAAGATACTCTGGTAGGCTGAAGGTTTCAGACAGGGTCTCCGGCGATTACACACAGGGCACCAAGGCCGAAGTCTGGCTCCCGACAGCGCCCTAATCGAGTCGGCGACGCCTAACGATGAGAGATGCCCAAGGACTCGTCTGTCATCCTCATCGACTCCTCCCTGGAGACCCCGCCAGCCAGGGCCCTGATGGCGTCGATGTTCTCTGGGACTACGATTGCTTCCTGGTGCACTCCCAGAAACATGTAAGCTTCGTCGTCCACTACCGTCACCGAGTCCTTCCAGACCGTCGCCTCATAGACGTCGTTCCTGTCGCGCCCCTTCTCGCGCGCCCAGTCCATGATGTTCGCCGTCGATTTGTACCCTGACTTCCCGTCCACCAGGGTCATCCTGGGGGCGGCCTCCAGCGCCTTCACCACATCGTGCTTCGCGGCTGGCTTTTTCAGGCTCAGAATCAGGCTGTGAAGGTGCATGTGGGTGGTGGGGACCTTGAACGCCATTGTCACGATGTTGATGCGCGGGAGCACGGTCTGGACGTCAGGGCCGTGGTGCGACGGCAGGGTCGTAGGGTCCAGGACAACGGCGTCTATGGGGCCCTTCTTTACGTCGTCGGGGTCGGTGGCGCGGCGGGCCAGCACGGCCCTAGCCTTTGAAACGCCCAAAGCCTTGTCTACGGCGTTGATCGTCCTGCAGAGGCCTGTGGTGTTGCAGGAGACCACCCTGACCATGTCCTTTCCAGACGCCGCCTCGAAGTTGCACTGGGCCACGAAAGAGGTCCCTGTGAGCCCGTGCTCCTCCCCGCCCTGGAATATCACCTTGACCCCCGCCTGCTGGTAGGCCGCCTTGTTGACGGGCCCGCTGTCATCGGGTGCGCCGTCCACGACCACGTCCACCCTCTGGAGGAGGTCGTTGAGGGTCCCCTTGACTCCGTACCCTGCCGCGTTGAACGCCTCGAGGCTCTTCATGTCCAGGGCGTAGAGCGGTATCCCCTTGTCGTTCGCGATGGCGTACTTGTAGTGCGGGTGGGCCCCGGTTACTCCCACCAGCTCCATGTCCTTCTGCTTCCTCACGGCGTCGGCCACCCTCCTTCCTATGGTGCCGTAGCCGTTGACCCCTACCTTTATCGTCATCTGGTCCGCCGTCCTCCCTTGTGTTTATAGTGTTTCATTGCTTTCCGTTCCCCCACTTCGCCGCCGCCCTTTCGAGGGCGTCGATGAGAGGCAGCCGCTTCCCAGCCAGGTACTGGACCAGCGCGCCTCCGGCCGTGCTGATGTGGTCTATCTGGTCGTGGATACCGTATTTCCGAAGCGCTGTCGAGAGGTGGCCGCCGCTGATTATCGTGGTGCCGAAGGAAGACGCCATGGCCCTCAGGAGCCCCTCGGTCCCGACGCTGAACTCGTCCCACTCGAAGGCCCCCGGTGGCCCGCTCATGAAGACGGTCCCTGCCCCTTTGATGTGTCGCGAATAGCTTTCAACTGTCTTCGACCCGATGTCCATTATTTTCGTCGGGGAATCAAGCTGAGCAGGTTGCACCTCCTTCCTCCCGTCCCCTCCCTTCACGGCGACATCGACAGGGAGAGCGTACCTATCAGGTTCGTCTTCCAGTAGCTTCTTCGCCTGGGCCACCAGCTTCTGCTCCCCGTCCACCCCCAGGTCCCAGCGCAGCTTCCCTGCAGCCTTCAAGAAGACCAGGCCTACCACGCCGCAGAGGAGCACCTTGTCTGCCCTGTTGTTGGCTATCAGCGCGTCTATCGCCTCGAGGCGGTCGTTCACCTTGGCCCCTCCCAGGACCGTGACGTAGGGCCCCTTCTCCACGGAGACGATGCGGTCGAGCATCCTCAGCTCCCTCCCCACCGTCCGCCCGGCGCAGGTCGGAACGAGCCCGGCGAAACCGACTATGCTGGGGGACGACCTGTGGGCAGTCGAGAACGCGTCCAGGGCGCAGGCGTCGACGTGGGCGCTGATCCTCTTGACAAGGAACGTCTTCTCAGCGTCGGCCGGCTTGTACTCCTGGTTCTCCTCGGCCGCGAACCGGAGGTTGTCCAGCATCAGGACGTCCCCGTCTGACATGGAATCCATCCTGGAAAGGGCCTCGGGCCCGAACACGTCGGGGACGAAATCCACCTTCTTCCCCAGCATCTTCGCCATGATCTTGGCGTGCACGTCGAGGCTGGTGTAGTCGGAGCGCGCCACCCTCCCCTGGTGGGAGGCCACTATCACCTTGGAATCGTGCAGGTCACGCACAGTCGCCACAGCCTCCTCGAACCTTGCCTGCTCCATCATCTCCCCTGTCTCGGGGTGGATCGGCGTGTTGATGTCGACGCGCGCGAAGACCCGCTTCCCCTCGAGGTCCAGGTCCTCCAGCGTCAGCATCTTGATGGGCATTGGCGCCTCTGCTCCCGCCGAGGCGTATCGATTATATGCCTTGCCCCACCGGACAATCACGGACGGGCTCCCCGACCGTTAAGTTAGCGCACAATTCTGTTTAAGCAAAGTTTGCTCCGTTATCTTAACAGCGCAGTATTCGCCTATCCGGCACCGACCAGGATGCTGGTGACCCCGCTGAATATGGCCAGCGCCCCCAGCGAGACGACGAGGAGGACGATCCTCTGGCTCCCGGCTGCCTTTAGGAGCAGGCGAATGAGTGTGACCCCTATCGCCACGGTCACGAGTATCGACAGGAGTATCACCGGGACTCCTACCGCGTTGATAGCCGTCGAGATCTGGTCTGGGGACAGCAGGAGAGTCACCCCGGCCGCACCGACAGATGCGGGGATCAAAGCGAGGAAGGAGAGCCTAAAGGAGTCCCTGGGGTTTATCCCGAGCAGCAGCATGGACGACACGGTGACGCCGGAGCGGCTGACCCCTGGGAAGGCGGCAACCCCCTGGACTATGCCGATCACCACCAGTTCGATGAGGGTGAGGTCCCTGAGCCCCTTGATGGGGGCGCGCCTCCCCCTGGCCAGTCTGATGAGGACACCGTCACCTATCAGGACGCAGCCGAGGACTATCATCGGGATACCCAGCACTGGCCCCGAGTAGGATTCGGACACGGACTTGTAGATGACGACCCCGATGATCGCTGTGAATACCGTTACTATCACCAGGAACTTCAGGACCATCCTGCCTTCTTCGTCCCCCCTGCCGGCGAGGGCCCGCAGGACCATCCAGACCTCCTTCCTGAAGTAGTAGAGGGCCGCGAAGAACGTCCCCGCCTCGAGGAAGAGGCCGAGGGCGTAGCCCTGGCTGAAAGGGAGCCCGTAGAAAATGTTCGACACTATGATGATCTGGGTCTTGCTGCTTATCGGGAGCCATTCGCTCACTCCCTGCACGATGCCGAGGAGCACGCCAAGTAACCAGTTCGACATCGACTTTGGAAGTGGCCCCTGGAATATCGTATAAAGGGTTCCGACTACGGGCAGCCTGCCCGAACCATTAGGTCCCTTGCTAAACTTAAAGGGGCGGCCAGGAGCGGGACGAGACGTCTGTGCAGAACGGTACTCTGACCAACATATTCTGGGGCCTGTTTCTCATATGGTTCGGGGTTGTCGCCGCCTACCTAAGGGGGGACTTTGGCGCCACCATCAACCACCCCGCCTTCGCCGCAGGCACGGGCGCCTTGCTGCTGGGGCTGAACCTGGTGAGGTCTCTCATGAGGCTGAAGATCAGCGTCCTCACCATAGGCCTGGGCCTCCTCCTCACCGTCGCGAACGTGGTGGTCCTGTGGCTCAGGCTGACTATACCCTTCCTCCCCGAGCTCCTTGTGATAGCCGGGGTCGCCCTGGTGATCGGCGCCTTCAGGACGAGGAACTTCCAGACCTACTAGGCGGAATCAGACTTGGCAGTAAGGGCGAACTCGCAGTAGGGGTCCCCCGTCGCCAGGCACTTCTCCTCCGTGCAGTTCAGCGACAAGCCTGTGAGCCTCTCGCTCGAGCCCGCCATCAGCCCCCTCAGGAAGTGGCAGTTGGGCTTGGTCGTCTTCACTCCTGAGCTTTCGAACCCGTCGTACAGCCTGAACCTGGTCTCCAGTTTGTTGCTTCCCGCGACTTCCGCCTCCATCCTCCCCCATCCGAGCGCCGTGTAGAGGTCTGCGTAGGCCTTGGGGTTCTTCAGCATCTCTCCCTCTCCGAATAGCTTGACCAGTTCGTCCGTCCCCTGGCGCCCCACGGAGTACCCCGCTCGAAAAAGGATCGACTCTCCCCCTGTCCCGTACAGCTTGATTATGTCCTGGAACATCGCGGTGATCCCCGACTCCGGGAGGAGGATCCCGCGGCCCGCGGGGAAGTACATCAGCGGGAACGAGAAGTCGTCGGCCAGCAGGCTCGCCTCCCCCTTCTTGATGTATGTGTCGACGACGAAAGGCGAAGCCATCATCGCCTTGTTGATGTCGTCCGTGGTCATGGTCGCGTCCTTCGACTCGGCGAAGAACGATATCATCGACTCCGGCTTGTCCGGAAGGGAGTAGTTGCTTGTCGAGAGTATGTTGACCCCCATCTTCCCGATCCTGGTGGCGACGTCCCCTAGTGCGCCGGGTACGTTCTTCGTCTTCAGGGCCACGAGGAAGAGCGCGCGGCCAGGGTCGTACATCGACACGTTGACATATTTCGGCTCGTGTTTCAAGGAGGACGCCCTGTTGCGGTCGATATATCATCCTTCGTTTTCCTGGCCCGCTTGCTCAAAGGTCGAACTAGTGGGAGCGGTGGTGGACGTCGTGCGCTTCCTGATACTGGGTGACAAAGGCGCAGCAGGGGCGTAGCAGGAAGCTTTCGATAGGGAGATCTCCCGCGTCCTTCCCCTGCTCGTCGAGCATCATTTCTCTGCAGTCAACTTCTATCAAGGGGATCGACCCGGTCCCGGGTTCGGACAAAGAGAGCGCCGGACGGGGCATCTTGGCCCCAGGTGATTCTTCTGGTCATCAAAGTTTGACTCGGCTTCGTTTAAGTCGGGTCGCCTTTCGCCATCATACACCATATGAGCGCACACGGCAGGCGGAACGCCGCAATCATCGCAGCCGGGACTGTTCTTGCTGTCGCTATCCTCGCCCTTTACCCGGTCGGGCAGGCAGCAATCCCGGGGATCGTTCCGACTGCTGCAGGATTAACACAAGAACACGCAGAGCTCTCGGTTACTGTTCACCATGTCCGGGATACCGCTTCGCCTAATCCAGCGCTACTCGTCGAAGGGTTCTCGGCGTACTGCGGGTCAGCCGGCGCAAAATACTCTTCTGCAAACTCCACCCAGGCTCCAGGCTCCTGCCCCGGGGGTTGGTCCTACTGGCTGGACCCACCGACCGTCATGACCAATGCGGGGCACGACTTCTTCAACTGCAAGTTCTTCGGCGTCCAGAGCTCGGGGACGTGCACATCCTCTGACGTAGCGCAATATCTTGAGATCAGCTCTTCGCCGGCGTCGCCATCGGCGACAGACACGGGGTGCGGAGGGGGGGCGG
>JACWAI010000042.1 GCA_014874415.1 Nitrososphaerales archaeon | reverse complement strand
GAACTACTCGGGTGTCGTTCTTGTCTCCGACGGGGGGGAGGACGAGCAGGTGCTGCCGATAATACAGAGCCTGAAGCCGATCGTGTCCGTGGAGAGGATCACCGTGAAGCACAGCGAGACCGTCGAAGAGACATACCAGGTCCTCGGAAGGTACCTCAGGATGCTGGTCTACGACCCGCACTACTCCAAGTACGCGCTTGGGGTACCGGGAGTGATCCTACTCCTCGCCGGGATCCTCACTTTGACAGGGCACGGGTTCGAGGCGGGCCTGGCTTCCCTCCTCATCATCGGAGGCGTCTTCCTCGTCAGGGGGTTCAGCTTCGACAGGTCAGTGGCAGGGCTCCTCCAGAGGGGTCCCACAGGATACATACGCCTGTTCTCCATAGTCAGCGCCACCATCGTCGTTCTAGTCGGGATCGACACAGGCTACGTCGCCATGACAGCAGACGCTCTTTGGCCCAAAGTCGTGGCCAACCCGTCGCTGTTCTTCGTATATGGAGGGATCCTCATAGGCGACCTCCTCAGCGGCGGCCTGAACCTCGTCTGGGCCGGGCTGGCGATCTACGCCATCGGGGCCCTGCTGTCGCACCTCGCGAGAGACAGCGTAAGGTGGAGGAGGGACGGATACGTGCTCGTAATGCTCGCCATGCTCTATCTCCCGGTGCTCACGTTCTCGGATTTCCTCGTGAACGGGAGCCAGGCAGCCACATTCGCCCTGATTTCGTACATCCTCCTGGGGCTCGCGGCCGTCTTCGTGCTGACCATCACCATTTATCCGAGGGTCCGCACCCGCCCCCAGACAGAAATCGAGTAGAAATGCTAGAATCCGCGCTCAGGTATCTGGGTGTCTACAGGGTATACGAAGGGAGGCTGAGGGCGCAGGTCGAGGGGGACGAGATCCCGGGCCACATAGGGATAATCTTGGACGGGAACAGGAGGTGGGCCCAGAACCAGGGAATAATCAGGGGGCTTGGGCACGAAGAAGGGGCCAACAGGGCGGAGGAGCTCCTCGACTGGTGCCACGACCTCGGAGTCAAGACGGTGACCCTTTACGTCCTTTCCACGGAGAACCTGGACAGATCCCCGGAGGAGCTGAGGGAGCTCTTCCTGCTCATCGAAGCGAGGCTGGGGCGCCTGCTGAGCGACGAGAGGATAATGAAGTACAAAGTCAACGTCAGGGCCATAGGCCACCTGGACCTTCTCCCTGACTCCATAATCAGGCTCCTTGAAGCCATAGAGAAGAAGACGGCGGAGTACAGCGACCACTACCTGAACATAGCGGTAGCCTACGGTGGGAGGGCGGAGATCACCGATGTAGTGAAGTCCGTCGCCCAGGACGTCAAAGAAGGGAAGCTCAACCCCGAGTCCATCACTGAAGAGACGGTGGCGAAGCGCCTCTATACTTCATACCTCCCCAACCAGGAACCCGACCTGATCGTAAGGACCTCAGGAGAAGAGAGGATGAGCGGATTCCTATTGTGGCAGGGCGCTTATTCCGAGCTCGTCTTCGTCGACGTGTTCTGGCCCGCGTTCAGGTTCATAGACCTGCTGAGAGCGGTCAGGACATATCAGAAGCGAAGGCGACGTTACGGAAAATAAGGCAACAGATATAACCGAACGGCGGGAAGGGGAGCTCGCATGAAGGTAACCCTCGGCACGCTCAAGGAAAAGGGAGACGACCTGGCTGCTTTCCTGGAACCGAGGGTCGGAACCAAACCGTCCATCTCCGGGGGGGAGCTCGAAATCGAAGACGACGCGGTCAAGGAAGGGGTGAGGCCCAGGCACGTGAAGACCTACATCAAGAGGTTCCTTTACATGAACGGGGTCAGGAAGAAGTACAGGGTTTTCGTCGCAGGCAAGGAGCTTACGATACAGGAGATAGAGCTTGGGGAGAAGGCAGAGGAGGAAGAGAAGAAGAAGGCCGCCGAGAAGCCGGCACCCCCTGCTGAAGAGGCGAAGCCCGAGCAAGCAGAAGAGGAAGCCGAAGGAGCCGCCGAAGAGAAACCCTCGAAGCCGAAGAAGGCAGCCCCGAAGAAGCCGCGCCCCAAGAAGAAGAAATCGGAAGACAACTAGCCGCTTCGGGCGTCACGGATCCGTTTAAGCCGCTTTTCACGCAACAGCGCGCGAAGGTAGTTCCTGGACTCGCGGAGGCCCTTGAGGGACTGGCGGAAATCGCCGAGGGAGAAGTCGTCAGCCCCCTTCTTCAGGTTCTTCAGGGCGAACTGCAAGGCCTGCCTTTCGTCGGGGACCGCGTAGTCCTTCAGCCTCACGAACCTTCCGGGATTCTCCTCGTCGATGTCGAGGCGAATGTAGGCGATGCTCTTCTCGACCTTGACGTATGCGAGCCAGACCGTCCTGACCTGTTCCTTGGACGGTTCGCCGACGAGAGACCCGAGGAGGGACTCGATCCCCTTCTTGGCTTCTGCAAGATCGGCTCTCGTCTCGTCCCTCCATGCGCTCACGCCTGCTGCTCCTCGTGTCTCCATCTGTTCAGAGCCTGCTCACGGTCTCGCAGATTTATAACCAGCACAGGCCCGGCGGCCAACAGTTGCCCAAGAAGGAAGAACAGAGGATCGGGGGGGCCTGCTATGTGGGCCTCGACTCGATCCTGGACCTGGGGAGGCTTTCGTGCGCCCTGGAGCGCGCCCCCTTTCCGCTCTTCGCCTTCAAGCATGGGAAGGCTACAAGGATAGCCGCCCAGGCGGACCTCTTCATGGGGACACCGATCTTCTACTACTTCGACAACGGCCAGGTGGACGAGTTCCTCGCCTACAGGATAACCGGGGAGGGGGAGGAAGTGCAGCTCGTGAGCTCGGCGAGCAACGCATCCTACCTCTATGCGCCGGTGATAAGGGTCCAGAAGATGCCCAAGGTACTCGAGGAAAAGGACGGCTTTCAGGACAAGTTCATGGCCGTCGAGGTGGAGAACATACCCAGCCTCGTCAAGGTCGGAGCGTACAAGACGCTCTTCGAGGAACCTCCGCTGCCGCTATTCGCGTACAAAGACTCGGAAGGGTGGATCGTGGGGACCTTCGCCCGGATAGACGATTACGAAGAAGCGTCCATCTTCTTCTACACGCATGCGAAGGACGAACCCTCGGGGTTCCTCAGGTACTCGTACGACAAGATAACTGAGACGACCTACGTCAAGCGGACCGACGAGCCAGGGTACCACTACATCAAGGTGGTGAAGCTCACGGCGCCGCACCCGCTTGTCGGGTTCTAAGACGAACCTCTGATGAACTTCTCCGCCTCTGCCAGGGTCACCTTGGAGTTCTCGTAGGACGCCTTGACCAGGGCTTCCTCGTACGGGAACCACCCGAACCCCTGGTGCTCGAAGGAGATCTTGACCCTGTCTGCCCGTGTCACCCCCAGCATGTAGACGACCTGCTTGTGGATGTTCTTCCGGTCTCGTCTGTAGAAGTACTCGATTACCTTCCTGAACCCGGGAACTATTGTCAGGTCTTCGAGGCCTGTCTCTTCCTCGACCTCTCTTGCCACCGTCTGCATCTCGCTCTCCCCTTTTTCCACCCCTCCCTTGGGGAAGTCCCACTTGCCGGCGTTCTGGAGGAGCAGGAAGAGCCGGCCGTTTAGAGCCTCCCTGTAGACGACCGCCCCGGCCGACCTCTCTTCCATCCCGTGGCGACTTCGGGCGCCGATTATTAGCGTTGACTAGGGCGGCTGGCAAATCGTTAAAACGGCTGGGACCACAGAGAGAAAACCGTCCCTTGGAAATGAGGAGCGTGTGCCAGCCCTGTGCATTTCGTCGATAGGCTCAGGGACAAGATCCAGAAGGAGAACCTCTGGTTCTTCATACTCGTGCTACTGTCGCAGGAGGAGAGGTACGGCTTCGAGCTTCGACGCCTGATCAACGAGCGTTTCGGGTTCTGGAGCGGGAACGTGACCGCTTATCGGGTCCTCTACGACCTTGAGAAGGAGAGGCTGGTGAAAGCAGAGCTGAAGGAAAGGAGGAAGTATTACAGGATCACGGACCTCGGGAGGAAGGAACTGGAAGACGCGAAGGCCTTCATGAAGGGCATCCTCTCGGATGTCTCGTGAGTTTTATAACGGTAAAATAGGCGCAAAAATACCCTGCTGGCAAGGGATTCGGCATTGGCGAAGAAGATCGAGGTCGCGATAGCGGGCGTCGGAAACTGCGCCTCGGCTCTGGTTCAAGGACTCCACTTCTACTCGAAGAAGGGGCCTGGCGACGGGCTCACCTACTGGGAAGTCGGAGGCTACACCCCCCGGGACATCGAGTTCGTGGCCGCCTTCGACGTCAACGTGAAGAAGGTAGGCAAGGACCTCTCTCAGGCGATATACCAGCCCCCCAACAACACTCTGAAGATAATCGACGTCCCAAAGCTTGACGTCAGAGTAAGGAAAGGCCCGGTCCTCGACGGGATAGGGAAGTATCTCAAGGACGTCGTCTCCGTCTCCAGCGAACCGGAGCGCGACGTCGCCCAGGAGCTAAAAGACTCCGGGGCCGAAATACTACTCAACTATCTCCCAGTGGGGAGCACCGCCGCCTCCGGCGCCTACGCCGAGGCAGCCCTGAAGGCCGGCGTAGCCTTCGTGAACGCCATCCCCGTCTTCATAGCGTCAGACAAGAGGTGGGCGGAACGGTTCTCGAAGGCTGGCCTCCCGGTGGCGGGGGACGACGTCATGAGCCAGGTCGGTGCGACAGTCCTCCACAAGACTCTGGTGAAGATGGCTGTTGACAGGGGGGTGAAGGTGGACGAGACGTACCAGCTCAACATAGGTGGTGACACGGACTTCCTCAACATGCTCGAAGAGAGCAGGCTCAAGGACAAGAGGGAGAGCAAGACGAGCGCCGTGAGAGCCATGTCCCCCTACGAGGTCCCGACCAGGATTGGTCCGAGCGACTACGTCCCCTTCCTCGACAACGACAAGGTGTGCTACATCTGGCTGAAGGGGCGCTATTTCGGGGGTACGGTCGTCAGGATGGACGTGAAGCTGCACGTGGTGGACGCCTACGACAGCGGAGGGGTGATGGTAGACGCCATCAGGGGGACCCGGGTCGCCCTCGACAGGAGCATAGCCGGGCAGCTGGAGAGCCTATCGGCCTTCTGCTTCAAGCACCCGCCGGTGCAGATGCCCTACCCGGCGGCGAAGTCTGCCTTCGAGGAGTTCATTTCTGGGAAGCTGGGACGGTAGGCGGGCCGGCCATCTTCCTGACATAGAACGCGACGAGTAACATAGCTAGAACAACGAAGAAAGTGGGGATGAGGTACCTGGTTGTGATGTCCTCCGCGATTGCTATCCCGGTCCCCGAAGGCACCGTCCCGGAGATCGTCTTTCCTCCATAGGCGAATGTTAGCGTCGCCTTGTCGAAGGGGATCGTTATCCCCGAGCCGGCGACTGCGACAGCGGTCGCTGTGGCAGACGAATGCCCGGCAAGGCTCCCAAGAGGGAAGGTGAGGACGCCTGAAGCCACCGAGTCGTTGGTAAGCCCTGAAAGGCCAAGCCCTGAAGGAACAGGGAGGGTGAACAGGACGTCGGTGACAGGGACCCCCGACGGGTTGGTTATCTTGAAAGTGATGGTGAAGCTCTTACCTTCCTCCGGGGTCGTCGGATGGGTCGAGATGGACACTGACAGGGGCTCATATACCTCTACCTTGGGTTTCGCACCGCTAATGCTGAACGGGGTGCCCCCGAAGTAAAAGGTCGCAGTAGGTGCCGTCCCCGAAAGGGTCCCGAAGGTCTGCGACGCGGTCACTTCGTAGGTCAAGCTCAGGTTCCCCCCTGCGGTGACTGACGACACGGTCTTGGTCAAGTTCGCTGTGCTGGAGAGGGTGTCAAAGGAGTCGACCATGGTGCCTACGGTCGCGCTGTATATCGCAAGGGGACCTGAGTTGGTCCCAGTCACCTCTACCTGAGAGCTCATCCCTCCAAACAGCTGAGAAGGCGTGAAAGACTTCGACAGGACAACCCCTGCGGGGATGGCGACGGCGTTCGACCTCCCCGTGAAGTCGTAGCCGGATGTCGTGTACTGGAAGCTGAAAGGCTGGATCACGTAGTTGAGCGGGCTCGTGAGATTGAATTTCATAGTCGTGGTGAGCGTGGCGGACTTGTTTACCAGGGCGTAGCTCAGGGTCACAACGTTCCCAGAGCAGGTTAGCCCTGTCCCGTTGACCTTCCCGCACCCCAGGCCTTGAGGGAGGGTATCGGTCGCCTCGAATGACGTGACGTTGGCGGACCCGGGGTTCGTCGCTGTGAATGTCAGCGTAAGGTCGGTCTGCAGGTTCGAGAGCGTCCCCAGCGCCGCACTCGCAGTGAGCTGGGGGAATCCAACCGTCATAGAGGTGTGAGAGTAGGCGTCAGAGACGACGTTCGTGGTGGCGTTGAGCGAGCTCCCCGACGGGTTCTGATACGTGGCAGAGAAGGAGCGGGTAGAGTTGGCATCGAGGAACCCAGACGACACCGCCGTTATGGTGACCGACTGGGAGCCGCCAGGGAGGCTCCCTACCCTGGCCGCCAGGCTTCCCCCAGGTATCGTCTTGCCGTCCACGACGACCGACTCCGCCGGGAGGGTCCCTACGTTTGTGACTGTGATATTGTACTTCTGGGGCGTGCCCAGAGGCTGGTCGAAGCCGTTGATCGGGGTCACCATGGCGTACACCACGGCGTCCCCGGTCCCGAGCGAAAGGCGGATCGGGTTCAGCGTGGCGGTCCCGTTGAACGTCTTTCCGTTGACCACATACTCATACCTTACGACTGAAGCGGGTATCGTCATGCTTCCCGTTCCTGTTCCGATGTACTGGAGGGTGTAGCCTGGGGTGATGCTCGCACCCGCCCCGATGCTGGTGGAGACCGTGTCGTTCCCTGAAAGAAGCTTGAAGTCTCCGCTGCTCTTCCACCAGTCGTCGGCGAAGGCGATCTTCGTAATCGTGTAGGAGGCGGACAGGTCTTTCAGGCTCAGCGTCACGGCGACGTTGTCCCCGGTCTGAAGTACGCCCGAGTCCACGGACCTGGAGGCGAGGAGGGAGGCGGGCCGCTGCACGACAGTCCCGTTGATCGACCCGACCGACTTCCCGGGGGCAAGGCCGAGCGCGTAGGAGCTGCTGAAGGTCGCGCTGTCGCTCGTTACCGTCGCGTTGTCTGACGAAGCGAGGATACCGTCAAGGAATCTGTACTGTATGACCGACGAAGAGCTTTGGTTGGAGGCCTGAATGCTGCTCGTCCCCGAAAAGAAGCTGATCAGGTTAGGCTGGCCCGTGCCTGTGAGGGCTGCAGAGCTTATCGACCCCAACACGAGGCTGTGAGTGAAGCCGCCGGAGCCATTCTTCCCCTCTAGGACGATGAAGGGGACGTCGGACCCCTGAAAGGAGGTGCTGGTGACAGCCTTCGCGAACCCTCCCTCGCCTGTCGGGAGGAAAGTGAAGAGGGTCGTCGGTATCAGGTCCTTGAACGATATCGGGCTGTAGAACTCGTAGGTCCCGGTCCCGTTAGAGAGTGAGGCGAAGGAAGTGAGGAGATAAGAATCCGCAGCCTGGGCAACCGCCGAAGCGTCGCTGTAGGAGTCAGAGCCCACGGTCAGGAACAGCCCCTGTGAAGGCAAGAAGGGGAATGGGAGGATGTTGTACCCCCTGGACCCGAATATCTGCATGTCGGAAAGCATCCCCTGGGTGCTGATGGCGCTGATGTTGTACCAGCTGAGACCGGGGGTCGCTTCGAGCGCCGACAGTTTTGCTGACCCGTTCACGCCTGTGAACGTGAAGTACCAGAGGGCTGCGGAGCCCGAGACGTATACGTTAAGCTTCTCCGAGTAGGCTGCCTGCCCCTGGGCGACCCTCGCCGGGAAGGCAGAGAGAATCATGAGAGCAACCACGGCGACAGCGAGCAACTGAGAACGCTTCAAGCGAAACGGGGAGGGCGCCCGGTTCACCATATAAAACCGTTGACAGCCTTGCTACCTCTTTCTGGTTGTTTCTTCTGCCGGGTCGTCTATCCCTCTGTCATTGAGACAGAAGACCGTGTCCCTTTCGGGATGGTAGGGGCTGTCCACCATCCTGGCTATCCTGTTCTTGGCCGCCTTCCTGAGGTAAATCCTGTAGGTGCTCGTGTGGGCCACGACGTGCCCCCCGGTCGGCCTCGTCGGGTCGCCGAAGAAGGAGTCGGGCGCGGCCTGGACCTGGTTGGTGACGACCACTGCGATGTTGTAGATTTCCGCGGTGCGGAGGAGCTGGTGCATGAACTTGTTCAGCCTCTGCTGGCGCTCTGCCAGGGTCCCCCGTCCAAGGAACTCCGCCCTGTAGTGGGCGACGGCGCTGTCGAGTATTACGAGCTTAACCTTGTTGGGTTCGATGATCCTCCCCAGGTCCTTGACAATGAGCTCCTGGTGGGCGCTGTTGTAGGCCCTGGCCACGGTTATGTGGGAAAGGATCTTGTCGGAGTCGAGGTCCCTGGCTTGGGCTATCTCCTCTATCCTTTCCGGCCTGAAGGTCCCTTCGGTGTCGATGTACACTGCACCAGCGTCTAGGCCTCCGTCCCCCTTGGGCTGCTGCACCATCACGCAGAGGGTGTGGCATATCTGGCTGTTGTGGAGTATCGTCGGGATGTTGCCGCTCACGAAGGCGTGCCCTTCCGGGACCTCGAAGTCGTACACGTAGTCGTCGTACTTCTCCTCCTCGATGCCTGTCACCGTGTCCCAGTTGAATTCCATCGCCCGCTCCAGGGTCACTATGGCGTCGCTGAGGACGCGTATCCTTCGTTCGATCTCTTCACGGGCTGCTTCCTTGAACGCCTCTAACCTCTCCTCGGGCACGCCCCGGTTGAAGTAATTGTTCAACCCGGGCTTCGAGAGTCCCAAGGCCTTGGCCAGATGATTTGCGGGGAAGGAAAGCGAAAGCGCGTATTGTTTGAAACACGCCCCCGTTGAAAGGTCAACCTTCCCCAGCTCGTTGAGATTCCGAACGAGCATGTCGCTGACGCTTCTGAAAAATGCGATGGCGGCCTCGACCTGGGCGTCGCTCATCCCTTTCTTTCCGTATGCAGACCTGGTCAGAGCTTCGTAAAGTGTCCCGTTCTTCCTGAGGGCACCCTCCCGCTTTACGTGCCACCTGCTGGAAGAGACGGCCGACCTGTAAGTTGCTCTTAGCAGGTCGCCAGCTGGAACGCCATACCTGCTGTTCCTGGTCTTGACGCTGAGTATCTTCTTGCTCTTGAACGGAATCTGAGACATCTTGTCTCTGTCGAAGCCGGAGATGCGAAGCCTGTAATGCGGACCGGTGCTAGCTTTCTTGATGCTGAGTGTGGAAGGGATGCCAAGCCTGGAGAGGAGGTAAGCCACTCCCTCGATCAGCACCTTGCTGTTGGAAGAGGCTTCGATGTCGGATCCCTCAGCTCTCCCGTCTCCTTCGAAGTAGCCCGCCAGGAAGTGGCGCACGACGTCGTCGCTGCCGTTGAGGATGACGTCGGGGACGAACTTCGTGTACGAATTGCATTCGACGAGCTTCCCCAGCAGACTCTTCACAGGATTCCTCAGCAGCACGACCGCCGCATTTTCGTTTGACCTCACGGTCGGCTCGAAGCCGAATGTGCTCCTGACACACTCCCTTGTCCACCCTATGAGCTTGGTGTCTGTGTTGGTTATGGACAGCGGATTATTCGTCCCTTCGGCGACGTAGAATCCCAGGAAGAAGGCGTCGTCGTTGGAGATGTCGGCCCTTCCCGGCACCGCAAGGAGCTTCGGGGTCGCGATCTTGTCCCCTATTGACAGGGCACCTGAAGGCACCCACCGAATACCACTCCCTGAAAGTACCATTGCCATGTGGGGCTTTGCGAGCCTCAGCAGCCTGCCGCGCTCGGTCTTGATGGCCAGGACGTTCGAAACTCGTTCCCTGTAGAGATAGGACGCTGGGGTGAGTTTGGAGTCCAACCCTACCACGTTGACGCCGGCCAAAGGGACTAGGAAGCCGGTGTCAAACGGCCTTTCACCGAACATCGTCCTGTACTTCTCGTAGGTCGCCGCAATGGGTTCGAAGTGGATGTTGGCATCGTTGCTGTAAAGCACGTTCGTGTCCCCGGCAACACACTTCCCTGAGCCAAATTCCCCGAAAAATTCCGTCATCGCCCAGGTCTCTATGCCCCCGCCCAGCAGGTCGTCCAAGTTCTTCGATCCCGTCGATATCCTGTCTATGGCCTTCCTCTTCACGAGGAGGTCGGCCGCGTTGATGAAGTCGGGCTCGAGGCGTCCCAGCTCGACCAGCTTCTTCCTCGCCTTGTTGTTCAGGTCCACGGCCTTGGACACGTCGATGTCGACGGCGTCGGCTATGTCCATGGGGCCTGCGGTCGCAAGGTCAAGGATTGTTTCAATCCCGGCGTCCTTCAGCTTCTGCTTGGTGGCGGGACCTACGCCCGGCAGGGTGTCAAGCTCGAGTTCCTTGCCGGCCTTCGATTCTTCCTTGACCTCCTCCACCGGTTCGTCTTTCTTTTCCACTTTCGTCCCGGCCAACTTGAATCGCCACTTTGCTTTCAGGTAGATAAGCATGCACTAGGGGGAGATACGTGAAACTGTCCGAGGAAACAGACTGGCGGAGCGTATGTGCTTCAGCCCCGCAATCCAACGCGTCGACCTCTCGACGCCGATTCCGAATCCCGAGTGAGGAGGCATCCCGAACTTCCTTAGCTCGAGATACCAGGAGAACGACTCGGTCGGAAGGTCCTGGGCTGAGATCCTGGCCATCAGCTGGTCGTAGTCGTGGATCCTCTGGCCCCCCGTCGCCAGCTCCCCGACCCCCTCGGGCGCTATGAGGTCTGCCGACATGGTCACCTTCGGCCTGTCGGTGTATGTCATGTGATAGAAGGAGCGAGCTGTGAGGGGATAGTCTGTGATGAAGAAGGGGGAGTCCTGGGTCAGGCTTATCGCTCTCTCAGCCTCGGTCGGAAGGTCTTCCCCCCACTCGAAGCCGAACCCTTTCTTCTCCGCTATCATCCTTGCTTCGTCGTAGGTCATGCGCGGAAACGGGAGCTTTGGCTGGACAAGGGTCCGGCCGAGCGTCTTCAGGTCGGCCCGCCTCCTCTCTAGCACCCGCTCGACCATCTTCGAAAGAAGGCCCTCCTGGACCCTCATGTTCTCGGGTTGGCCGGTGAACGCCTGCTCCGCTTCTATCATCCAGAACTCGGTCAGGTGCTTGGCGGTCTTGGACTTCTCCGCCCTGAAAGCAGGCTGGTAGATCCAGACCTTCTGGAGGGCAGGGAGAGCAGCTTCCTCGTAGAACTGGGCGCTCTGGCTCAGGCTCGCCTTGCTGCCGAAGTAGTCAACCGAGAACAGGGTGGACCCCCCTTCTACCGCTGCCTGCACGAAGGTGGGAGCGCTGATGAGGTGGAACCCGTTGTCCCTGAAGTAATCGAACGCTGCGCCGACGACCTCCGCCCTTATCCTCATGGCTGCGATAGCCTTCGGTCCCCTGATGCTGAGGTGCCTCTTGTCGAAGAGGTAGCCCGGAGATTTCGCCGCCGTCTTCGTTATGGGCCAGCTGTCGGCCCGGGAGACGACTTCGAACTCGACGGCGGACACTTCCTTGCCCCCGGGGGCTCGCTTGTCGTCGCGCACATGTCCTTTCACTGTGACGGCAGACTCCTTCGTAGCGCCCCTGGCCGCATCGAAAGCACCGTCAGCGGTGCCTTTGCGGGCGGAGACCTGGACGAACCCCGTCCCATCCCTTATGATCGCGAAGACGAGCCCCCCCACCGTGTGCTTCCTCGCAACCCACCCCCTTATCTCGACCTCCCCTCCAGACAGCCCGGCAAGCACGTCGGCTGCGCTGGACACCCTGTACTCCTCCTTCACGGTGTTAGGCCAGGCTCGGTCGTGCTAAAAGAGATGCGCCTCAAGGGTTAAAGAAGCCACGCCTCTCGGGCGGGGTCCAGTGCCCATCAGCAGGTCGACGATTCTAAGATGGACGGGCAGGGGGAGCTTATCAGAACTGCAAGCGTCGGTGGAGTTCGTCCTCGGCCAAAACGGTTTCAAGGGGAGGGTGTACAGCGTCGGAGAGTCGGTCGCGGTCGCAGGGCCCGAGCCCCTGGGGGTTTCGGCGCTGTTGGCTCATCTGCCAGGGGTCGCTTGGATAGCGGCAGGGATGACGGGTCGCACCCTCAGGGAGTTGACATCCGCTTCTGGGCGCTTGGCGAGGAAATACCTGCGGAGGGGGGACAGGTTTGTCGTCGAAGCGGAGGGGAGGGGAGGTGCCCTCCCTTCTGACGTGGGCGGAAGCGTCACCTCGAGCATCCTTGACTCGGTTAAGGGGGCCAGGGTTTCGTTAACGTCCCCCAAGGTGCGCTTCCGGGCAGTCTTCGACGGCGAGGGGGGCGCTGTCGGGGTCGAAGTGAAGAAAGGGCCCGGGGGTGTCCCTACGGGGAGTGAATCGGCGGCCTGCCTTGTCTCCGGGGGGATGCACAGCTCCGTGACGGCGTGGCACGCTTTGCTCGGGGGGTATAGGGTCTTGCTGGTGCACTCGAGGTACAGCGACGAGGCTCTGCGCGCCGTCGCCCGACTTTACTCCGAGCTTTCCCACCGGGGAGACCCGAGGTGGCTCGCCCTGGAGGTGCTGGAGGGAGATTCTGTGATCGGGGCGTTGTCGCGGTACGCCGACGGGTCGAAGCGCGTCGTGTTCGGGGGATTCACGCCTCCCAAGAATGGGAACCTCGCCCGGCTCCCGAAGGCACAGGCGCCACTGTACCTCCTGCCAGAGGAGAGGTTCGCGGCTGAATTCGAAGAGCTGGGGATGAAGGGCGTGGATGCGCCAGAAGCATGGGACAGGAAGGGAAGCGGAGAGCTCAGGGTGAGAAGGTATGGCGGGAAGGCAGCAGACGTGAGTTCAGTCCTCGATGGCCTGAGATAGCGTCTCTTTCAATCAAGAACCGAGGAGGGAGCCCCTCTGATTCACCCTCACAGCCTCCCCCCTCGGCTTCTCTTCGGCGAAGATTTCAGCTTGGAACGCCTTCACCTCTGTCCCCGCTTCGAGCCAGGAATCTGGGGGGAGCCCCGCTTTGACGCAGGTCTGGGAAAGGAACTCGGTGGGGTCCATCGAGTACTCTGTCGCGACCTGGGGCAGGAGGAGGCCGCTGAATCCGGGCCGTGACACGATGAGTCCGTCGGTGCCTATCCTAACGAGGGATGGGAGGTCCTGGGGGGTCGATGCTCGTATCTTCTCCGGGGGAGTGAGTATGCTGACCTCGAGTAAGACGGAGGCCAACTCCCGCTCGGCGACCGGAGGGAACCTCGGGTCCTCCGAGGCTGCCGCGACGGTGGCTTCCTGGATCGCCTTGCCGAGAGGCATGACCGGATAGGGGAAGCCTATGCACCCCCTGAGCCTCTCTCCCGCGGTCGATTCCGAGTTGATTGTCACGAAGACCCCTCGTAGCTCGGAGAAGGTCCCCTTGTCAGGGGCTCTCGGCTTGTACCCCCTGCCTGAAACGTGGGCCTCCAGGGTCTCCCTGGCGAGCTTGACCGCGGACCTACCAACTTCGATTGCAAGTGGCAACCTAGCTCGACTCCAACAACTTCGCCAGCGACCTTAACCTTTTCCAGTGGCTCCCCCGCCAGTAGAGGTGCCCGCACGAAGTGCACGCGTAGAATAGCCGGTGTCTCTTCTGTACGGACTGCGGAACTATCCCTTCGACGTCACTCCTGGCGACTCGCTCTAGCCTGCCCCCGCACATCGAGCATAGAGGGTCACCTCGCGCAAGTGGAACCCTCAAACGCGTTGCCCCAGCCTTCAGGCTGAGTATCCTCTGCCTGTCGTTGTTCCCTGTCACTAGGATGGCCTTCGCCCCGCGGGCAAGGGCAAGGGAAGCGAGTGCTCTGTCGGACGTCAGGATGACCCTACCGGTGGCTGATGCTAGCCTCTTCAGCTCGGCGTCGTTCCCTGACTTGTAATACTCCGTATCGAACCCGAGCGCCCTCAGCTTTCTCGCCAGCGAGCCGAGCATGGCGTCGGCTACGAAGCGGGTCCGTTGGTTCCCCACGCTCTCCGCATTCTCGCTGCGGGGCGGGCTACCTGGTCGTCTCGGCTGCCCTGACCGCTTCGTATAGCTTTCTCGCCTTCGGGTCTTTCACGAAGTGCTCCCTGATGGGAGAGATCACTTCATCTAGAGCTTCCCCCACACCTTTCTTGAGGTCGGCAGGATGAAGCCCCCCGGTTGCGTAGGCCCCTTCCAGCTCGTCCGCTGAATGGTACACGACGTCACCGCCGTACTTCTCGGGGCGCTTGACGCTGAGCGATTTCAGCTTCCGGAATATGATGTACCTGGAGTATTCCAGGAGGGCGTTGCCTTCGACGACCTTCGGCGGGCAGTACGCCGAGTTCACCTTCTTCATTATGACGTCGGCGCTGTCATGGACGAAGATTGATGTCTCGGGCTTGCTCTTGCTCATCTTGCTAGCTATTTCGGCGTCCGTCGCCCCGTTCTCGTCAAACCCCTCGGGTTCTTTCCGCCCCTGGAGCCCGATGAGCATGTGGTGATGGACCGCTACAGGCTTCTTCCACTTCAGCTTCACGGCGACCTCTCGCGCAAGAATGTTCGCCCTCCGCTGGTCCACGCCCAGCTGGCAGATGTCCACGTCCAGCCAGAAGATGTCGGCCACCTGCATCATGGGGTAGAAGAGCTGCGCCGTCTGGATAGACTCCTTCGTCGTGCGTCCCGCGATCGTCAGCGCCCTCTGGGCCCTTGCCAGGGTGGAGTTCTGGGCGACGGTTATCACCTTCTTCCAGTATTCCTCCTGCTTGGCCGCGTCGCTCGTCCAAAGGATTTCGACCTTGCTCATGTCTACTCCCGCCGCCTTCCACACTTCGACGAAGTATCTCCCGACCTCCTGTATTCTCTCGAGGTCGCTCCCCATCTTGTTGTTCACCCAGGCGAACCAGTCGGCGATCCAGAGCTTCATTCTCACGCCCGCCTTCAGCATGTCATCCACCAGGATCGGCCTTAGGACACCGAAGGGTAGGTGCGCCAGTCCGCTCGGCTCGAAACCGTCATAGGCGGAGGGATGGTCGTTGGTCTCCAGGAGGGTCCTGAGCTCGCCCTCGGTGATGATCTCCTCGCCTACGTTCTTGATCAGGCGAAGCCTCTCTTCTAGGTCCAATCTCACCCGGCGCGCGCCCTGGCACTAATAAGAGTCATCGACTCGCGTGGTTGAAAGACGCGGCTCCGACCACGAACCCGAAGACGAGGAGGGCCAGCGCCTGATGGAGGGTCACGACCGGAGCCGAAAGGTCCGTGTTCACCACGATGCCGCCGAGCACTATCTCCGCTATTATCGAGCCGAGAGCGAGGTAGAGCAGCTTCCTCGCAGTCGAAGGGGAAGCCTTGTCCCTCCAGAAAGCCACCGTGGTCAGGATGAGGAACAGGCCAGAAAGCGACGCGAATATCCTGTGGGTGTATTCGACGATGGACCCGATGTCCGGCGGGGGGATGAGTTGGCCGTTGCAGAGGGGCCAGTCTTCAGGCGTGTTCACACCGCAGGCGCCGCCATAGCCCGCTACCGTGACGTAGGCGCCCACCACCAGCAAGGAGAAGAGGGTCACGACCGTCAGCCCTAGCAGGAAGTTCCTGGCGCGCATCGGGCCCGCCCGTCTGGAGAGTTCCTTTAAGGGATTCTACGAGCCCTTTGCCAGAGAGTCGACCTTCGACTTCAGCACGGCGGAGGGGACGGCCCCTATGACTATGTCCTCGACCTTGCCTTTGGAGAAGAACATCACCGTCGGGATGCTCATGATGCCGAACTGCATGGCCAGCTCCTGGTTGGCGTCGGTGTCCACCTTTACGAACTTCACTTTCCCCTGGTACTCTTCGGACAGCTTGTGTATCACCGGCTCGATCATCTTGCAGGGGCCACACCAGTCCGCGTAGAAGTCGACGACCACCGGCCTGTCGGACTTCACCACTTCGTCCTGGAAACTGCTCCCCTGGATGGCTGTAACTGTTTCTGCCAATTCGCTTGTCTTTGACGCGCCGATTTCTGCCTGCTTATAATTCTGCCTCGGAGATGAGGCCAGTTGGGTCGCAAATCTCACGCCGACGGGGTCTGCTCCGTCTCCATGCCGGGGACCGAGTCCTTCAGGGCAGTCGCCTTCAGCACCCCTACCGCTGGGTTGTAGGTCACGATCGTTGACTTCTCGATGGAGGTCCAGACAAGCGCCTTAAGGCCGAGCCTCTGGATGTAGTCGGAGACCACCTCCGCCTTCACCCTGGTCCTTGGGTGCCTTGTGATTATTGCGCAGCAGTCTTTGTACTCTTCGAGCGAAAGGTCGTAGGTCCCGATGCGCCTTGCCAGGGAGATTATCTCTTCTTTGTCGTAAGAGAGCAAGGGTCTCAGGACGGGTATCGATGAACCGTCGTCGAAGGAAACCAGGTTCCAGAGAGTCTGCGACGCGGCCTGCGAGAGCGAGTCGCCGGTCGACAGTGCCGCAGCCCCGAACCGTGGAGCGAGGGCCTCGGCGGTCATGCGCATGAACCTCCTGAAGAGGGAGGGTTCGAGCTCCCCTGGGACTCCCATCGTAGCGAGCTGGTAGTCCGCGAAAGGGACGAGCACGAGCGTCGACTTTCCCTCGTAGGCGGAGAGGACCTGCACGAGACGCGTGATTTTGCTTTCGACAGCCGCCTGGGGGGAAGGCGCGAGGTAGAAGTGGAGGTAGACGGGCCTCGTCCCCCTTTTCATCATGAGCCACGCCGCCACCGGGGAGTCTATGCCTCCCGAGAAGAGATGCATGACCCGCCCCGCGGTGCCGAGGGGGAGGCCTCCAGGGCCCCTCGTCTTGTCCGTGTAGACGAAGGCCCGGCCGCGGACGATGTCGACATGGATCGAAAGGTCAGGCTCTCCGAGGTCCACCTTTTTCCCAGTCTCTTGCACCACTTCCGCGCCGAGCTTCGAAGCGGTCTCCTGAGAGCCAAGAGGGAATCCTTTGTCAGAGCGCCTGACCGCCACCATGAAGGTCTTGCCATCGTTGCTTCTGGCCGAAGCGAGGACCGCCCCTTTGATCTCCTCGTATCCGGGTGTGACGATCGAGACGGGGGCGAACCAAGATATGCCGAACACGTGCGACAGCCTAGCACCGACTTCCGCCTCCTCCGCCTGGGCGTCTATGACGAGCCTCCCCTCGGAGTAGGCGACGCTGTGGTCTATCCCGGAGAGGACCCTGTTTACGCTGTGCCTGAGCGCCTTCACGAACTCGGGCCTGTTGTTCCCCTTCAGCGCCACCTCCGAATAGTGGGCTACGAACTTGGTCAATCCGCCCTTCCTTTTCGGCCCCTGGGGAAAAGGGTTGTCACGTCGGCAGCACGGACGCCACCATGGCCGCCAGGAGAACGACCGCCAGGTAGGGGCTCGAGAACTTGAACGCCATCCAGGCGTTCGCCTTGCTGGGTGAGCGCAGCAGCTTGATGTTGGTCCAGAGCAACAGAGCGCCGAAAACGGCTGCAACACCGAGGTAAACGGCGAGACCGAGCCCTGACAGGAAGAACGCCAGCAGGAGGCTCACCGGTATGAGAAGGATCGTGTTGAAGACGATGTACTTGGACGCCGCCTCTGGCCCGACAACAGAGGGGAGCATCGGAATCCCTATCGCCGAGTAGTCTTCTTCAGTGAGGACCGCGAGGGACCAGAAGTGGCTGGGGGTCCACACGAAGACCATGGCCCCGAGGACCCACCCCGCGGCAGCCCCGCTCCAGGTGACCGCGTACCACCCAGCAAGGGCGGCGCAGCTGCCTGCGAACCCCCCGAGGACGATGTTCCAGCTGGTCCGGGGCTTCAGAAACAGCGTGTATACGGGGACGTAGATGAAGGCGCCCAGGGCGATGAAGAAGGTGCCCAGGATGTTGATGGTGAGAAGAGCCACCCCGACCCCCATGGCGAGGAGCAGGATCCCCAGCAGAAGCGCGTGAGTGGCGGGGACTATCCTCCCCGAAGGGAGGGGCCTCCCCATCGTCCTCTTCATCTTCGCGTCCATCCCCATCTCGAGGTAGCTGTTCATCGTGAGAGCGCCGGCGGAAGCCGCGGCCCCTCCGAGGATCACCCCCACCAGGACCGCGGCCGGAGGCACCCCTTTCGCCGCGACCACCGACGACCCAAGGGCGGCCATGAGCAGAAGCGGGACGATCTTCGGTTTCGTCAGGGCCAGATAATCCGAGAAGGACATCAGTCGTGCTCCAGTTCGACCCTGCCCGATTCACCGTGTATTTTGGTCTTGTGCGGGAAAAATGATGACGGACTACGAGAGGGACGACCCTTCAGAACCGATTTAAGCCGCCCTCTGACAATGGGCAATGGCTTGCCGGACCGTGTCGATGAGGAGCCTCAGCTTGCGGTCGGGGCCCTGCTGTTCAGTTTGGGCGCCCTATGGGTCGTGACGGACTCCATAGCATGGTACACTTCTCAGGATTACTACGCTATCGAAGAAGGCGCATCAATCCTCGGGCTTGTCCAGAGATTTTTCGTTGGCGAGGTCGCCGCGATAGGTGTGATGCTGGCTGGAGCGTATCTCGCCTACAGGGGCCTGGCATCACGAAAGACCGTCGACGGATCCGGCTCAATCGTCGACCTTCTCTCGGAGGCGCTGTCCTCAAGGAGGGATGTCAGAGTCGGCGTGATTGCCGCGGTCGCCTACGAACTGATCTATCTCTTCATATCCGGGATCGTCATCTTCCAACCCGGGGCCAACTCCGCGGCGTGGTCAGGGCTATCAAGCCAGGGATGGGCTGCAGCGGCCTGTTGTGGCTCGGCGGGGACTGTCCCTGCGGTAATCGTGTATCTGTCGCCGCAGGTGCACCTCGCTTTGCAGGTGCTCCCTCTCGACGCACTCTTTGCCGCCGTGGTACCGCTCCTAGTCGGGTTCAACGTGACGGTGGCGGTCCATGCGGTCCGTGACAAGGCGGTGAGGTCGAATGCAGGGTGGCTGAGCTCCTTCGGGCTCCTCGCTGGGCTTTTCACGGGGTGCCCGACCTGCGCCGGACTGTTCCTTGCGGGCGCTGTGGGGGGGTTGGGCGCGACGTCGCTGGCGGTCGCCCTCGCTCCCTACCAGTTCCTCTTCATCGTGGTCAGCATCCCGCTCTTGGTAGCGAGCCCGCTGTTCGTCGCGTTCAACGCCAGAAGGGCACAGAGGGCAGCTTGTCGGGTTCCACTAGCGGCGATAACTCCTGCCTAGACGGGAATCGGCAG